>CALKMQ010000154.1 GCA_938092125.1 uncultured bacterium | reverse complement strand
AATACTGGCAATGTAGAAATTGCTCAAATGGTATATTTATCTCAGGCTTTGTACAAAGGTAAAAGAAAAGATGAGGCTATTATCCTTATTGAAAAGGCTATGGAAGTAGTGCCATCAAATGATAATTATGCATCAGATTGGGAATGGATAAAAAAAGCTAAAAATATATATCAGTCATATAAAAAGTAAATTTTTGCATTTGATATGACAAATTTAAAAGAGACAAAAATAAACTCAAAAGTTGTTTATGAGGGTGACTTTTTAGATGTAAGGAAAGATAATGTTCTTCTTCCTAATGGGGAAAAAGGAAATCGTGAATGGATAAATCATCCTGGTGCTTCTGTTATAATACCTATACTCCCTGATGGGAAAATTGCCTTAATTAGGCAATTTAGATATGCAGTCGGTTCTGAGTTCATTGAGCTGCCGGCAGGTAAATTAGATCCCGGAGAAAGTCCTTTAGAATGTGCAAAAAGAGAACTTGAAGAAGAAATTGGGTATAAATCAAAAAAGATAGAATTCATTGCAAATATTCATCCTGCAATTGGATTCGCAAATGAAAAAATGAACTTATTCTTAGCTACAGATTTAGTCCAAACAAAACAAAATAAAGAAGCGGATGAATTCATTGATTTAATGCCAGCTAATCTAGAAAAAGCGTTAGAACTAGTCTGGTCAAATAAAATTACTGATGTAAAAACAATTATTGGAATATTATGGTTTCAAAAAATTTGTAATAATGATTAATAAGAAAAGCTAAATAAAATGAAAAAATTTCTATTAATTATTTTTTTCTTAACCATATTAAATGCTCAATCAAATATTGAAAGCATTGTGGTTGTAGATAAGGGGTATAACTTTGGTGGAATTTTTAATATTTATGATAATGGAATTGATTTAGAGGCATTTGCTAATATAGAAAATAAATATGGCGTTTATGGAAATATATGGCTTGGTCAGATAGACTATTATACTAATACAAGGTTGATTTCAAATAACTCTTTTGGCCTGAGTAACACTTTATTGAAAAATGTATCAATTGATTTTGGAATTGGCCAAAATATTACTTTTGAAAATCAAATAAAAAAATCAACAGAAATTTATATTGGTTTAGATATCAAAGATTTTTCCTTATACGCTTTTTTTGAAGATGAAAGTTTAGAATATGAGGCTTGGTTTAAACCAAACTTTGGTATTCTAAATAAAAAAGATTTTAATTTTTTACTTTATAGCTCTTTTGATCAGAATGGATATGAAACAAGTATTGATGTATCTAGTCAATTAAATCAAAAATTAATTACTGGACTAATTTTTGGATATGAGGTCTTTAACGAGACTATTAACTATCAAAAAGGCGTTGATTTAAAAACATACAGCATAACGAATAACTACAATAGAGTTTTCCTTTCTATCTATTTAGGGCTTCTATATAATTAATTATTAAATGACAATAAATTCAGAAGATGTAAAAAAAAAAGCATTTGAGCTTGGGTTCCATAAGGTTGGTATTGCTAGGGCTGCTGAAACAAAAGCTGAAAATAAAAAACTTAAGCAATGGCTTGATGAAAAAAAGCATGCTGGAATGGCATGGGTTGAAAAAAGAAAATCAGAGCGAGGGAATATTTTTAATTATTTTTCTGAAGCTAGAACTGTGATCTCTTTAGGGATGAATTATTATGTTGGTAAAGATCAATCAGATTTGAAAAGTAATTATAAATTTAGTAATTATGCATGGGGGGATGATTATCATTCTGTTATAAAATCAAAAATTTTTTCCTTACTTGAATTCATTAAGCAAAGCATGCCAAATGCTAAGGGTTTAGTTTGCGTTGACACTGCACCAATTATGGAAAAAGTATGGGCTCAAAGAGCCGGGATGGGCTGGCAAGGTAAACACACTAATTTGATAAGTCCTGATTTCGGTAGTTGGCTCTTCTTGGGCGAGTTAGTAATTGATTTTGATTTAGATATTGATGAATCATTTACAAAAGACCTTTGTGGTAGTTGTACTGCTTGTATAGATGCTTGTCCGACTCAGGCATTAGGCGAATATGTTTTAGATGCAAATAAATGTATAAGCTATTTAACGATTGAACATCGAGGTGAATTTCCGGAGGAGCAGAACAATCTAGATGGTTGGATATATGGTTGTGATATTTGTCAAGAGGTTTGTCCTTGGAATATTTCATTTTCAAAAATAAGCGAAGAGAAACATTTTGAACCGAGAAGTGATATTGTTAACAATACTAATCAAAAATGGGAAAATATAAACCAATCAGATTTTACTTCTATATTTAAAAACTCCGCAGCGAAGCGAACAAAATTAAATGGATTAAAAAGAAATATTAGTAATGTAAAAAAAGCTGATAAATAATCTACTATTTTTTTATAGTCGATACATCTACTGAGCCAATGCCAACTGAAATTTCAATTTTCATTGATGACCAACGTTTTTGATAGTTTTTACTTTCATATCTACCGTCTCCTGTTGATACTAAATCTTTTACATTAACTGAACTAAGCATATTTTGATTTATTGATAGATTGATATTTGTGTTTGAGGGAAGTCTTAGTTCTAGAGATCCAACGCTAACTTCTATTTTTACACTAGTATCGTTATTTACTGACCCGGACATATCTATTTCTGCAGATCCCATGCCCACGTCAAAAGTATATTTAGAAGAATTAAAATTTCCTAATCCGACGCTATTAAAGTCAGAGATACCAGTAGAAATTTGAATATTATCACAACTAATAATGTTTGGTTTTTTTGATACAAGAGTGACATCGCTTAACCCACAATCCATAATTAAATTAGAAATACGTATGCCTGAAAAATCTAGATCAACGTTACCTAATCCAAAGTTAAAATTCATATCAGTTGCAATTTTTGTTGGTAATTGAAAATTTATCTTATAGTTATTATTTCCTTTATCAATCAAATTGCTTAACAATCTTGTCGAGGCACTAGAGCTATTTGGTTTTATCTTTAAATCTAATCTTGCAATATTATTTTTATCTGAAAACTTTAACTGTGGTTCTGGCATTTCAGCGTTATAAAATATATCACCATCGATAAAATACCGATTATTGCTTGGTCTAATTTTTAAATTCCCAATACTGCAATCAAAATACACTCGAATAGCATCATATTTTTTTAATTTATATTGATATTCTAAAGACTTTATATTTTTTGAATCGCCATATATAAATAGAGATATAAGAAAAAAAGTTATTAGAAATCGAATATTCAATTAAGTCTGTTATCAATTAGTATATATTGATATTGGTCCATAATTTGATGACAGGTTGCAGTTTATTGTACCTTCTTTTATTTTACCTAGTGCCACGACCTTGGCGGCCAAAAACTCCTCTTCAAGGGGTATCTCTGAATTGATAGCACTTTTCGTTTCTAGATTATGGCATTGGGAATTTATGCTATATGGTAAATCTGAAGGTAAGCGAATTGAAATTGAACCGCGCTTTGTAATTAAATCAATTGAATGGTCAGTTAAAAATGAGTTGTAACCCTTATTAATTATAATATCTCCAAATTCAGAGTTAGCAATTACTTTACCAAAGAGGTTTGTGCCATTTACATTTCCAAAGTTTGTGTTACAATTAACATTGCCTATAATATTATTTAATTTAATTTGGCCTTTTCCTGTAAAAATTGTCATTGAGCCGTGAAGGCTATTGACTTCAATATTTCCAATATCAATTTTGGCGCTTAGGTCTGATTTACAATTGGTAATTTTAAGGCTTCCTACATTTATATTAATTTCACAAAGAGCACCTTCAATATTTGAAATCAGAGTTTCTCCCAATGTAGTATTTGATATAAGTTTACCCTTTAGGCTATTAATGATGATATTACCATTTTCAATACTTGTTATTGTGTTTGAACTACAATCAAATAGGTCTATGTCTCCACTAATTACATTTAATTGAACAGAACCAGACAGTTTATTTGCGATAATATTACCGCCCTCAGTGTTAAAGTTAATATTACCTGATAAGTTGCTCAATTTTGAATCGGTACTCTCTGATTTTATTGCAAATGTACCTCTTAGTTTACTTATTGATAAGTCACTATTTTTTATTTCTCCTCTTATATTTGAATTAATTGGAAGGTGTAAATCAATTTTTGAAATGATTTTATGATCATACTTATCGGAGGCTTTTTTGATACGAATTATTTTTTCATTTTCATCATGATAAACATTTATTTGACTATTTCTAAGTATAGAAATTGCATTTTTATTGCTAAAGGCATGGACCTTATTATCAATGATTAAATGTGTTCCTGAGCCAGCATGGCCAATAATATTTATAACACCGTTTATTTTTTCTAAAATAAATGTATAAGCACCATTATCTAATACTTCATCAAAGCTATACTCGACTGCAGATCTATAAAGGTTTTTTTCTTCTTCTTGAACAAAAATATCTTGAGAGAATGAATAAGATAGAAGTAGCCATAAGCTTAGTGTGAATTTCATATATTAGATAATGTCTAGGCTCCTAGTATAGGTTTAAGAACTTTATAAATTCGTTTCTGCAACTGTCTTTTTCACCGCGTCCAGAGTATTAGCTAAGTCTGATTTTTCTTTATCTGTAAGACTAAATTCTATTATTTTTTCAATTCCACCAGACCCAATTACTGTTGGCACGCCGATAAAGTAGCCATCTATTCCAAACTCCCCTTCACAAAGTGCTGCACTAGGGATAACTCTTTTTTTATCTTTAAGATAAGATTCAGCCATTTCAATAGCGCACTGGGCAGGAGCATAAAATGCAGATCCATTACCGAATAGTTTTACCAGTTCTCCACCAGCAAACCTAGTTCTATCTTCGATTTCTTTAAGTCTATCTGCATCAATCAAATCAGTTACTGGAACTCCGCCAATGGTTGCTAATCGTGTTATTGGTACCATACTATCTCCATGACCTCCTAATACCATACAACTAACGTCTTGCGCAGAAAGCCCAGTTTCCATAGCTAAAAACGCGCGAAATCTACCTGAATCTAGAGCACCAGCCATACCAACTACTTTACTTTTATCAAAACCAGAAACTTTATGGAAAGCATATACCATTGCATCCAAAGGATTTGATATAACAATTACAAACGCGTTTGGGGCATATTTTTTAACATTGGAGGCTACATCTTTTATAATGCCAAGATTAATTGACATTAAATCTTCTCTATCCATGCCAGGTTTTCTTGGGATACCAGCTGTTATAATAACAACATCTGATCCTTTAATATCACTATAGTCTGAAGTTCCAGATAATTCAGAATCATAACCGTCATGAGGTCTTAATTGCATGATATCTAATGCTTTCCCTTTAACCATGCCTTCGGATTGAGGGATGTCAAATATAACCACATCTCCGAGCTCTTTCTGAGCGGCTATGAGAGCTAAGTTTCCACCAATTTGTCCACCACCAATCATTGTTAATTTTTTTCTACCCATGATTTTATTTCTCCATTATTTTATTGAAAGGCCTCTTTAAAGCTATGAATATTTTTTTATAACAAAAAAGCCTCACAAGAGTGAGGCTTTAATTATTTTTACTATACCAAATAAATCTAATGTTAGATTACTATGTTTACAACTTTTCTATCTCTACCCTTGCGTTTAAACTCAACAATTCCATCTTTAAGGGCAAATAAAGAGTCATCATTTGCTCTTTTAACATTGGTACCAGGGTGAACCTTAGTTCCACGCTGTTTAAGAATGATTGAACCGGCTAGAATTGATTGCCCATTTCCTACTTTTAATCCAAGACGTTTTGCATTAGAGTCTCTTCCATTCCTTGAACTACCTTGACCTTTTTTATGTGCCATGAGATTTACTTATCTTCTTTCTTAGGTTTAGCTGCTGGTTTAGCTTTCGTAATTTGAACATTTTGGACTTCTAAATTAGTATACCATTGTCTATGACCATTTTTACGAGCATATCCTTTTCGTCGCTTCTTCTTGTAAACTAAAATTTTTCTTTCTCTGCCATGATCAATGACTGTAGCAGTGACTTTTGCACCAGCTACTTTTGGGTTGCCAAAATTTGTAGATTTTCCATCATGGACCATTAATACATCATCCAGGACAATTTTCTTTCCTTCTTCTAATGATAACTTTGGTACACAAAGCTTAGAACCTTTTTCAGCTTTGAATTGTTTACCTGATATATTTACTATTGCATACATAACTTTTAAAGCTGGCAAACTTAACCTATTTAAGCATCCTTATCAAGTGACATTTCATTTGTTATATCTTTTCCTGATCTTGATTTGATAAATCTAAACTCATCTCTTCTTAAATCTTTGTTCGTTTCTATTTTGATATGAACAAAATTTTTCCACATTAATCCTCTTAAAATATTTTTCTTGTCATTTTCTATATAATGTGCATTTTCTTCATGTAATTGCAAAATAATTCTTAAGTCTCTGTGCTTGCTTTTATATCTTCTAAGCCAATGTTCGATTCTGGTAATGAGTGCTTCTTTTGAAATAATTCTACCCGACCCGAAACATGAAGGACACTCTTCACTCATAGAATCCAAGAGACTGACCCGTATTCTTTGCCTTGTCATCTCTAATAATCCAAACTCTGTTATTGGCGAGACTGCTACTTTGGCTCTATCCTTTCTAAGCTCTTTTCTAAGTTCATGATATATTTTTTTCCTATTTTCTTCATGACGCATATCTATAAAATCTATGACAACCAATCCGGAAAGATCTCTTAGTCTTAATTGTCTAGCTACTTCTCGAGCTGCTTCAAGATTAATTTTAAGAGAATTATCTTCATGTAGTTTTTTCCCAACAAATTTTCCGCTATTCACATCTACAACTACCATTGCTTCTGTTTTTTCAATAATTAGATAGGCACCGCTTTTTAACCAAGCTTTTGGTCTCATTAATTTTTCTATTTCTGATTCGATATCAAAACTTTCGAAAAGTGGTAGTTTTAGTTTATACAATTCGAGCCGATCGGCAAGACTGGGAGAAACTTCTTCAAGATATTTTTGTGTTTTTTTGAAAAGTCTTTTTGAGTCAATTATAATTTTTTCAACATCTGGTGTAAGTAGGTCTCTTACGACACTTGAAGCTGTTTCTAAGTCTTCGTAAACCAACGCTGGGGCGTTTTCATTTTCAGCAACCTTTGCTACTTTGACCCAGCTATTTAAAAGAGAATTAAAATCATTTACTATATGCTCTTCACTTTTTCCTTCTGCAACAGTTCGAATGATGATTCCAGTGTCTTTTTGTCTAAGATTCTTAGCTATCTTTTTTAATCGTCTTCTTTCAAATTTATCCCATATCTTTTTTGATATACCAATGTAGTTCTCGTAAGGGACTAAAACTAATAACCTTCCTGGAATTGCTACTTCAGTGGTAACTCTAGGGCCCTTTCCTGCAAAAGGCTCTTTAATAACTTGAACAAAGATTTCTTGATTTGTTCGCAGATCAACTTCAATATTTTCCGGTTTACCTCTCTTTTTTTTATTCTCTTCCGAATCATCTTCTATTATGTAATCTGGGTTTGCAATTTCTGAAAAAGGTAAAAAGGCATTTAAGTCATATCCAATATCAACAAATGCTGCTTGCATACCTGGCAAAACATTTTCGACTTTGCCTTTGTAGATATTCCCAACCATACGCTGTTTATCTTGACGCTCAATGTAAACTTCAACGATTTGACCATCCTCTTGGATAGCAATTCTCGTTTCACCCATACTTTCATTAATAAAAATTTCTTTTTTCATTATAATTCACCTACTTATTGGCCCTTATAATAGGATTGCGCGCGCAATGGGTGCGAGCAGTACCAACATAAAGGCAATTTATATATACTATATTAGGGAGAGTAGATAGGCAAGAAATTTTGTCCCGTTTATTATTGGGATGATAAAAAAGTTGTCAATGTCGTCAGAAAAAATATGAAAATTTGTTTTCCTTCTAAACTCCGTCTCTATTAAAAAATACGCGAAGTTATTAATGGTATTCAAGGTAAATAAAAAAATAATTAATACATGAATACATAAATATTCAAATTAATTTTAATTGTATACAATCAACCCTTTAATTGAAATATGAAACAAATTATAGCTATAGGTGGTGGCGGTTTTGGTCGAAATCCAAATCAAAGAATAATAGAAAAATATATAATTGATCAGTCAAGCGTAAGTAAGCCAAATATTCTTTTTATTCCGACGGCAAGCGCTGAGGATAATTCATATACAGTAAAATTTTACTCATGCTTTAATGGCCTAAATTGTAACCCTAGTCACTTAAACCTTTTTCAAAGAACGCCAAGAATTGAGGGGTTAATCAATAAGGCTGATATAATTTATGTAGGAGGTGGTAATACTAAAAGCATGCTCGCTGTTTGGAAGGAATGGAAATTAGATAAGCTTTTAATCAAGGCCTACAGCAAGGGCACCATCTTAGCCGGCGTTAGCGCAGGCGCTATTTGTTGGTTTGATACCGGAATTACTGATTCTTGGGCAAGTAATTTAAATTATATTGATTGTCTGGGAATATTGCCAGGGAGTTGTTGTCCGCACTATGATTCAGAAAAAGATAGAAGACCAAGCGTTCATAAATTTATTGAGCATGAAAAGATAAAATCAGTGTATGCCATTGAAGATGGCGCAGCTATTCATTTTGTAGATGATTCACCTTATAAAAACATTTCATTTTTTAAAGATTCCAAGGTGTTTTTTGTAGATAAGCAAAACTCAATCATTCAAGAAAAACCTCAAAAAATGGTAAGTATTTAATTAATGCCTAAAGATGACAAATTAATTTTAGAAGAAGATTTATCGATTGCTTTAGAAGCATCAAAAAATGCTGGTGAAATAATTATGAAGTATTACCGGCATGATTATCAAATTAAAGAAAAAGGCTATCATAATCCTGTCACCACTGCAGATAATGAAGCAGATGATTATTTGAAAAAGACTCTAGTTGGAGCCAGGCCTAGTTATGGTTGGTTATCCGAGGAGACTGTAGATTCAAAAGATAGATTAAAAAAAGAAAAAGTTTGGATTGTTGATCCTTTAGATGGGACGAAGGAATTCATAGAGGGTGTCCCTCAATTCGTAGTAAGTGTTGGTCTAGTAAAGAACGGGAAACCAATCGTCGGGATTTTGTATAATCCAGTAACTCGGGAAATATTTTATGCGTGCCAGGGCTCTGGCGCTTTTTTAAACAATGAAAAATTTAAAGTATCAGAAAAAGAGAGCACTACAGAAATGACAATTTTGAATAGCCGTTCTGAATCTAGAAGGGGATTATGGGACCCATTCAAACAAAACTTTAAAAAACTAGAGCCAATTGGAAGTGTTGCATATAAAATGGGACTAACTGCTGTAGGTAAAGCTGATGTTTTTGCTACTCTTCGCCCAAAAAATGAGTGGGATGTATGCGCTGGAGTTTGTCTAATTAATGAAGCTGGTGGCAAGGTTATCAATTTAAAAAATGGTCAAGAACTAAATTTTAATAATGAGAAAACTTTAATTGAACCTGGTATTATTGCTGGTTATAATTTATCTGTAGATAAAACGTTTAAAGTATTGAGTCAAAAATAAATTACGATAGGAATTAAAATGAGTAATGTTGAAAATGAAAAAGTATTAGATAAGGGCTATATTGAAGTCGTTGATATGTTAGGTGATGATCTTACGCCGGTAAATGCGGCAAGAGTTTCATTTGGAGGACGATCGAAAGAATTTACAAGTAAGGATAGAAGGCTTTCAAAGTATCTTATAAAACACAAGCATTTTTCACCATTCAGACATCAGCATGTGATGATGATTATTAAAGCTCCAGAATTTGTAATGAGACAATGGTATAAACATGTTGTTGGTATAGAAACGACATCAGATCATCCTACAAAAGATCATGCTTGGAATGAAATCAGTGGAAGATATGTTGAATATTCTGATTTCTATATGCCTGAAAACTTTCGTGCTCAATCCGACGATAATAAACAGGCAAGTGAGGGGTTGGTAGAAGATCAAAGTGGTGCGCAGACTCTATGGAGTGAGGCTCAACATAGGTCCATAGATGCCTATGAAAAAATGATTGAAATGGGCGTTGCCAAAGAGCAGGCAAGGAGCATTCTACCTTTAACTGTCTATACGCAGGTATGGTGGACAGCCTCTTTTCAATCCATTATGAATTTTATTGAGCTCAGAGATGAGGCAACCGCTCAAATTGAGATTCAAGAATATGCAAAGGCATTGAAAAAAATTATGTTAAATGTTTTTCCGGAAACAACAAAATTATGGCAAGAAGTTTACTGGGATGACCAAAATTAGATATAATCCAAATTAAATAACTTATTTTATGCTGTGGAAACTGACACAAAATGTTTTAACAACCGTTGTCGTTCTTTATACAGGAATTCATTGGGGTATTTCATCTGTTCCCGGTGTTTACATTGTTTTAAATATTTTTCAAAGCACTGTATCTTATTCAAATTTTGAGCGTTCTCTATATATCGGAATCAGTATTGGTATTGCGTATGTATCATGGATGCTTTCAACAATTCTACTAACAGCTTTATTAAGTTATGTTTTCAAGCCTTCAATCGGTTCCATCCGGGTTCCTTTTCTTTCTGCAATAACGATAAGGTGGGGTTTTTTAAATGTTCTAGATCGTCTAGCTAAGCCTAGCATTCATCATATGGTTCCATCATGGATTACAGACTTTTATTATAGGGCCCTCGGGTGTAAAATTGGTAAGGGAGCTTTTGTAAGCAGTGATCGGATAAATGATCCTTACTTAGTTTCAATTGGCGAGAATGCAATTATTGGCTCAAAAGTAATTATTACTCCTCATTTAGCAGAAAGAGATGATCTAGTATTTTCGCCAATTGAAATTGGTAATAATTGTTTAATTGGTTTAGGTGCGCAAATTAATCCAGGTTGTATCATTGGTGATGGATCTGTTATAGCATCAAGGGCAATAGTTCCAAAATATACAAAGGTCCCTCCCGGGGAAGTATGGGGCGGAATACCAGCAAAATTTATTAAAAAGAAATAAAGTTTTTCAGAGAATTTCTACCATAGATATGAATCAATTTAACAGAGCTGAAATCATAGATAATAATTTTTTAGAATCTTTGAAAAACAATTCTCTTCCAAAAAATGAACAGTTTACCGCGGTAAATGATTTAAACATAAATATAAACGAGATAGTATCTATTTTTGAAAGTCAAGTTTTCAGTAGGCATATAGATATTAAAGCGAGGGAATTAAAAGATAAAGGACAATGTTTTTATACTATTGGAAGTTCTGGACATGAATCTAATGCCGTATTTGGTAATGTATTTCCATTTTCAGACATTGCTTTTTTGCACTACCGAAGTGGCCCTTTTTTTATTGAACGTTCAAAACAGCTTTTTGGGAGCACGCCCCTTTATGATATGGCACTATCATTTATGGCATCATCAGAAGACCCCATCAGCGGTGGTAGACATAAAGTTCTTGGAAGTAAACCGTTAAATATTCCGCCTCAAACAAGCACAATTGCTAGCCATATTCCAAAAGCAGTTGGTGCCGCCTTTTCAATTGATAGAGCTAAAGATCTAAGAATTAAAGAAAAAGAATTAAAATCAAACAGTATAGTTATTTGTAGTTTTGGAGACGCGAGCGCAAATCATGCAAGCGCACTAACAGGATTTAATACATCAAGGTGGGTTAGAAGTATAGGTGGGAATGTGCCTGTAATTTTTATTTGTGAAGATAATGGCCTAGGTATTTCTGTCCCGACGCCAAATGATTGGATAAAAAATACTTATTCAACGCAAGAGCATTTGAAATATTTTAGCTGTAATGGATTAAATATTCTTGATACAATAAGAGTTTCAAAAATGGCGGAGGAATATTGCCGTTTAAATCGGGCCCCAGTTTTCTTACATATGAAAACTGTAAGATTAATGGGTCATGCTGGATCTGATATTGAATCAAGTTATCTAGAAATGGATCAAATAGAGAAGGCTGAAAGAAGAGATCCATTACTTTATTCCGCTTCAGCTTTATTAGTAAACGATATATTGTCTTCAGATGAAATATTTAATTTATATGAGCATGCTAGAAAAAAAGTAAACTATGTTTTTGATAAAGCAGCAACAAGACCAAGACTTTCAAAAGCAGCAGATGTAATGAAGTCAATTGTTCCTTCAAATATTAAAATAAATCATCCCGATTCACCTCAAGAAAAAGAGAGAGCTGAAATTTTTGGTAAAGAATATAAAAGGCTTTCTAGGTCTGCGCATATGGCAAAACTAATAAACTATGCTCTTTCTGATATAATGCTACAGTATAAAAATGGATTGATTTTCGGTGAAGATGTAGCTAAAAAAGGAGGTGTCTATCATGTCACATCAGGTTTATATGAGCAGTTTTCTATAAGGAGAGTTTTTAATAGCCCCTTAGATGAAACATCTATTATTGGATTTGCTGCAGGACTAGCTCACAATGGATTTCTACCAATACCAGAGATACAATTTTTAGCTTATTTTCATAATGCAGAAGATCAATTAAGAGGAGAAGCAGCAACACTTTCTTTTTTTAGTCAATCTCAATATACAAACCCAATGGTAATACGTATCGCAGGTTTAGCTTATCAGAAAGGTTTTGGTGGTCATTTTCATAATGATAACTCCTTAGCAATTTTTAGAGATATACCAGGGGTGGTCGTAGCCTGTCCTTCAAATGGTGCAGATGCGGTCAAGATGTTAAGGACTGCAGTTGATCACGCTTACAAAAATGGAAGAATAGTAGTATTTATTGAACCAATTGCTCTTTACATGACAAAGGATCTTCATGAAGCTAAAGATAATAAATGGTGTTTTAATTATCCAGAATTAGGCGAAGTTCTTGAAATTGGAAAATTTAATAATTATGGTGATGGTGATGCTTTGACTATTATTAGTTATGGTAATGGTCTTTATCATTCATTAAAAGCGCAACCTGAAATTGAAAAAAAAATAAAGAAGAAAATTAAAATTATTGATTTGTGCTGGTTGTCTGATATAAATGTTGAACAATTAATAACTGAAATTGGATCATCCAATAAAATTTTAATTGTAGATGAGTGTAGGCGCTCAGGATCTTATGGAGAAGGTTTAATGTCTTTATTATATTCAAAAATGAAAAATAGATATGATATAAATCTTCATGCGGCTGAGGATAGTTTTATTCCGCTTGGTGATGCAGCAACTTCTACTTTGCCGAACAGTCAAACAATAACATTTCATGCCTTGAAATTGTACGAGAATGCGTAAAAAAAGAATAGTCGTTGTTTGTCCAGGTCGAGGGTCTTATACCCGAGAAACTTCAAATTATTTAGAGAATGTTGATTCAAACCTTAGGGCAATGATTGAAGAGCAAGATAAAATAAGATCTGCAAAAAAATTAAAAAGTGTTTTTGAGCTTGATAAAAATATTTTTAGAGCAAAAACACACATGATTGGAGAAAATGCTTCTCCTTTGATTTATTCTTGTTCTTTAAAAGATTTCTACTCAATCAATAAAGAAGAGTATGAAGTCGCAGCGATATGTGGTAATTCTATGGGTTGGTATATCGCGATGGCTTTAAGTGGTGCCTTAACAAGTAAAAGTGGTTTTGAGCTCATTCAGACCATGGGTGTTTTCACTCAAAATCACGGTGAGGGCGGACAGATTATATATCCAATTATCGATGAAGACTGGCAATTGAATATTGATCGAAAAAACATGTTATTAGATGAAGTTGCACAAATTGGAGCTCATTTATCTATAAATTTAGGTGGCTTCATTGTGATTGGAGGTGAACAGAGTGCCCTAGATCACTTATTAAAAACATTACCTGCGATTGATAAATATCCCTTTCAGATTCCTTTTCATGCTGCTTTTCATACTCATCACCTTGAAAAGTCGTCTACACTCGCACAATCTCATTTTGATTATAAAATTTTTAATAAGCCTAGAATTCCTGTCATAGATGGACGGGGTAATATTTGGTCTCCTTGGTCAACGGATATTAGAGAATTATATAATTATACTTTTGGGCATCAAATTATACAGCCCTATGATTTTTCATCTTCTATTGAAGTTGCAGTTAAAGAGTTTTGCCCGGACCATATTGTTCTTCTCGGGCCTGGAAATTCACTTGGAAGTCCAGTTGCGCAAGTTTTGATTGATCATAATTGGAATGGCTTAACTTCAAAAAGTGACTTTTTAAAATCTCAAGAAAGAGATCCTTTCGTTATTTCGATGGGAATGGAAGAGCAAAGAAACATAGTATTATAATTTTTATTATCGAAGTTTACTTTTTTATACTTTATTAGATTAATTTATACAAACACAACAAGGAAAATGTAATGAAACTTATTGGTCCGGATTTTTACAACATATCAGATTTATTAACTGAAGAAGAATTATTTATTCAAAAAACAGCAAATGAATTCGTTACTAAGGAATTCAAGCCACTGATTAATGAGCATTTCGAAAAAGGAACATTCCCATTAGAAATTGCTACAAAATTAGGTGAACTTGGGTTTATGGGTTCAGCTTTGCCTGAAGAAAGTGGCGGAGCTGGCGTAAGTAATGTTGCATATGGTTTAATTCTTCATGAGCTTGAAAGAGGTGATTCCGGGTTACGTTCATTTGCTAGTGTCCAAGGTTCATTGGTTATGTATCCTATTCATGCATATGGATCAAATGAACAAAAAAAGAAGTGGTTACCAGGACTTGGAGCAGGTGAATTAATAGGTTGTTTTGGATTAACTGAATCAAACTTTGGTTCAAATCCTGGAGGCATGGCTACTTCAGCAAAGAAAGACGGAGATGATTGGATTATTAATGGTTCAAAAATGTGGATTACGAATGGGAGTTTGGCCGATGTCGCACTTGTTTGGGCCAAGGATGAATCTGGTGTGATCAGAGGTTTCTTTCTTGAAAAAGGAATGGAGGGTTTTACTTCAAACGATATCCATGGGAAATTAAGTTTGAGAGCTTCTGTTACTTCAGAATTATCAATGGTAAATGTAAAGGTGCCGGATAGCTCAAGGCTTCCGGGTGTTGAGGGATTAAAAGGCCCCCTTTCATGTCTTACTCAAGCAAGATATGGTATCGCCTGGGGTATGGTAGGCGCGGCCATTGATTGCTATCAAACTGCACTGGATTACTCTCTAGAAAGAAAGCAGTTTAGTAAGCCTATCGCAGGTTACCAGTTAACCCAAGCCAAGTTTGCAGAAATGATTACACAAATTACGATGGCGCAGTTAACGGTTTATCAGCTTGGGAGATTAAAGGATAGTGGGAAAATGAGATTTGACCAGGTGTCTTTGGCGAAAAGGAATCATTGCCAAATGGCTAGGGATGTAGCAAGGACATGTAGAGAAATTTTAGGTGGAAATGGAATTATGGAAGATTACTCACCAATGAGACATATGACAAATATTGAGACTGTTTTTACTTACGAAGGAACACATGAAATGCATTCTTTAATATTGGGACAATCTGTTACTGGGTTAGCAGCGTACGATTCTTAGAAGATAACCTAAAAGTTATCTCTTAACATTTTTTTGAGCTCTGCTTGGTGCATTTCCTCTGTTGCAATCATAGTTCTAGCATATTCTTCTAACATTATAGACTTGCCATCAATGTTCTCTAATAAGCCGTAGTAAGCTTTAACTGCAGACTTCTCATGATCTAAACACTCATTTAAGATATCTTCTGTTGAGTGCTTGTGTGTCTCTAATAATTCTCCAATTTTAAGAGTCGGATGTTCGCCCAAGCTTGTAATATGTTCTCCAACCATCTCAGCATGCATTAAAGATTCTTTTGCTTGTTCTCTAAGCCAGTCTACAACACTTAATCTGTAGGGGCCCTGAACCATGAATGCGTAATGAGTATACCTGACAACACCCGCAAGTTCAAGTTCAAGTATATTATTTAAAGAGTTTAATATTTTGTTTTTATCCATTATTAAAGATAGTGCTATTTAATATAAAAATATTAAACATTTAAATCTTTTAGATTAGATTAATGGAATTATATGTTTTGACTTCACCATTGATCTCTATTTGGGCATAGCCTTTTTCATTGAGGCCAATAAAGGTGCCTTCATCAAGTTTGTTATTATTTGAGAAGGAAACTTTTTTGTTTAAATGTAAACAATGGTTAAGCCATGCATCGATTATACTATTTGATTCATCATTGAGTTTTTTTAATTGGCGCTCAAAAGAATTAATAAACTCAGCTACAATTAATTCCCTCTGATGTGCATGGTTTGTAATGCTAAACATAGTTGTTAAATTTTTTTGAAGATCTTCAGGATGCTCTTCAATAGTTTCATTAACATTAATACCTACGCCAACTACAATTTTATCAATAGAGTTTTTCTTTATTTTGCTTTCACATAATATTCCGCCAATTTTTTTTTCTTGATAATAAATGTCGTTGGGCCATTTTAATGAACACTCAATATTCCTTTTTTTTAGCGATTCAACTACAGAAATACCAGTGGCGAGAGATATGAAACTAGAACGGTTAGAGGGGTACTTTTTATCAAGTATTACTGATATAGCTAATCCTTTTCCTGCAACCATTGACCATGAATTTTCTTTTCTCCCTTTACCTCTAATTTGATTCTCCGTTATTACAACAGTGCCGTGCTGATTTTCTTGTTCTTCTTCAATTAATTCCCAGGCTTCTTCATTTGTTGAATCCAGCCTATTATAATATTCAATTTTTTTACCTAGTTCTTTTGTTCGGAGATTTGTTTGAATTAATTGAGTAAATATCATAATTAAATAAATAGAATTAAATAATGAAACAAAGTAGAGGTAATACCTAAAATAAGACCAGTTATAATTTGAAGAAAATTGTGCGCATTAGCAAACAAGCGTGCCGCAGTCAATATCAAAAAAAGTCCAAGTGATATTAATAAGTATTCATGCCCAAATATCCAAAATATTGTAACACTCGATGAAAGGGAAATTGCATGAATAGATATTTTCCAATGTTTAGTAATCAGCCATGCTAGTATAGTATTAATCATTCCACAAAACATTATACCTTGGATTAATTTTGGTGTGTTCATTTCTCTAAGGATCATAAACCCAATTAAAAAAAATAGGGCGCCTATGCTCATAGGGAGTAACCTTTCTTCTTTTTTTGAAGCATTATAATCAGATATTAAATTTTGATTTTTTAGAATTAAAAAAGTAACAATAGGCAGCAAAGTACTAAAAACCAAGGAAGTTAAAAAAACTGTTTTTGAATTTTCAATGTTGGCTTCTGGGCCAGATATTAAATACCAAAAAGTGAATGAAGAGATAACCATTGGATGAAGTAAATAAGAAATAGTAACTCCTAAAATATTAGAAATGTTTTTATTATTCATGAATTCCAAATATGTCTCTCATTACATTTGAAATTTCTCCTAAAGTACATTGGCCCTTAACGCAGTCTATAATCCCAGGCATGATATTACCTGAAGACTGAGCTAGAATTTTCAATTTTTCTAATTTTTCGCTAACGACAGAGTTATCTCTGTTTTTTTTAAATTTAATAAGAGATTTAATTTGATTATTTGCAGAATCTAAATTGATATCAAAAGGATCTATATTTTTTTGATTTTCATCTCTGAATTGATTTACACCTACTACTACTTGTTTATTATCATCTATATCTTTTTGGTAGTCATAGGCGCTTTTTGCAATTTGATTTTCAATCCAACCACTTTCTATTGCATTAATTGCACCCCCCATGGAGTCAATTTCACTAATAATTTTGAAAGATTTTTTTACTAATTCATCTGTCATTTCTTCAACAATATAACTACCTCCAAAAGGGTCTGGATGATTAGTGATATTTGATTCATGTGCAATGATCTGTTGTGTCCTCAATGCTAATTTAGCGGATTCGTTTGAAGGTAATGATAGTGCCTCATCAAAACTGTTTGTGTGTAAGGATTGTGTTCCACCTAAGACAGCCGACAATGCCTGTATCGTCGTTCTCACAATGTTATTGTCAGGCTGTTCTGAGGTCAAGGTTGAACCACCAGTTTGAGTATGAAACCGGCACATCATTGCTTTTTCATTTGTAACATCGAATCTTTCTTTCATAATTGTTGACCATATTTTTCTGGCAGCACGAAACTTTGCTATTTCTTCAAGGAATCCATTGTGTGAGTTAAAGAAAAAAGAGATCTGTTGGCCCAATTGATTTGGATCTAGACCATTTTTAACAGCTGTCTCCATGTACGCAATTCCATTAGCAAATGTAAAAGCGAGTTCTTGCTCTACAGTGCTACCTGCTTCTCTAATATGATAACCAGATATCGAGATGGGGTTCCATTTCGGAAGATATTGATTACAAAATTCTAAAATATTCGTTGTTATTCTCATTGAAGGATAGGGCGGGTAAATAAAGGTTCCTCTAGCGGCAAATTCTTTCAAGATGTCATTTTGTATTGTACCTTTAAGTTTATTTAAAGGTATTCCTTTATTTTCTGCATTAACTACATAAAAAGAGAGCAATATTGCCGCGGTAGAATTAATTGTCATTGATGTTGAGACACCGTCTAATGGAATGCCATCAAAAAGAGTATGCATATTTTCTAAAGTAGATATTGGCACGCCTACTCGTCCAACTTCACCCTCTGACATTGAATCATCAGAATCATAGCCAATTTGGGTAGGGAGATCAAATGCAACGGATAAACCCATCACTCCATTTTTCAAGAGGTATTTATATCTGGAATTTGATTCCTTCGCAGAAGTAAATCCAGCGTACTGCCTCATGGTCCAAAGCCGAGATGAGTACATTTCAGGGTACAAACCTCTAGTGAATGGGAATTTTCCAGGCTTTTCTTTTTTCATATTAAGTAAATATTATACTATGATTATACCTAAGCACTAAGTAGTAAGGAAAAGAGTTTTTATTTTGT
This sequence comes from uncultured bacterium, assembly GCA_938092125.1. Lineage (GTDB taxonomy): Bacteria > Fidelibacterota > Marinisomatia > Marinisomatales > UBA1611 > TMED80. Next base: position 5,641 of record CALKMQ010000154.1, on the reverse strand, counting down.
TTTATTTTATCTGAGGTAAGTTTAGGTATGGACATACCTATAAAATTTAAACTGTTACTTTTTTGGAAAAATCTTTTCAATAAGGAAGTAGACAATCCCTCAATAGAGATAAGTAAAGAGGGTAGAGGAGTAAGCTCAATTCTATTTTTTTTGCCCGAAAAGAAGGAGGACGCTAAAATAGCAAATTATTTAGTAAAAGTACAAAATCCGTTACCTGGGCTCAAAATTGGACTTTTTTGCAGTGAAAAATCCAAAGAGTTTTATCCTTATAATAGTAATGTTCGATTTTTTACTTATAAAGATAATTATCTAAATTATTTTGATACTATTAAATCTGTTGCTCTCTTTGATCAAATAAACTCTTCCAAATATGATGCGATAGTGGACTTAAACACAGAGTTTTGTGCAGCCTCAACTATGCTTGCACTTGAACTTGATGCTCCCATAAAAATAGGGTTTGATTCAACAATAGCGAGGCGAATATATACAATCACAATAGAGCGTAAAAAAAATGAATTTTTAGAGAGTTATTTCTCAAGAATTCTGGGTCTTTTAGGCGTATCTCTTTAAAAGTTATTTAAAAAAAAATAACTTTATTTACATAATAAGTTGCCCTATTGTGTTTCACCAATTATATTACCCGCCGGTTTATAAAGGTAAAATTTATGTTAGAAGGTATAATTTGTCCCGTATGTGAGAACACTCTTGAAGAGGTTGATTTACAAGATTCTCTTGTTTGTCCTCACTGCCGAGCAGACTTAAAAAGCAGGAAGTTTTTAGATTTTTTAGAATTTCTAATGGCTAACGGCATTGTAGATAATTTGGACTTTTTTGATCCAGAGGTATACAGTGAAGATGTTGACGATTTGGATCAAACAAAAGAAGAAGAGGGTGATCCAAGCGAGTTTGAAAAAAAGAAAGACCATTACAATATTTATGAAAATGAGCTTCTTCCTGAAGATAAAGCTGATGAAAATATAAAAGAATATTCACAGTTTGATGGTTTAAATGATGAATGGGAAGACTTTAATGAAAGAGATTTTGAGAACTCTAAGAAATAAAAAGGTTAGTAATGGATAATGATAAAAAAAACGTTCAACAAATTAATATAGAGCTTGATGGGGATGTTAGCAGTGGTGAATATTCAAATTTTGTTGTTGTCACGCACTCCCCAGCAGAATTCGTATTAGACTTTACTAGAATCCTTCCAGGTGTACCTAAGGCGAAAGTTCATTCAAGGATTATCATGGCGCCACCACATGCTAAAACATTCCTAAGAGCTCTAGGTGATAACATAAAAAAGTTTGAGTCAAAACATGGTGAAATAAACGTACCAAAAAATGAAGATGGCTTTTCTCCTTTTGGCGTAAAAGCCCCAGATGATAATATGCCTAACTAAATAGTTGGTGGTGTGTCACTAGCATACCACACCCACATTCGCCCTCTTTTTAATTCTCGCATTTTTATTATTACCCAAAACGATAGTATAACCCATGAAAGTGCATAACCTGTCAAGGCGCCAAATAGTATGTCTAAGGGGTAATGTACACCAACGTAAACCCTAGAATAAGCTATTATAGAAGCAGAAATAAGAAGGATAAGCTTTTTTCTTTCATAAAAATAAGATAGCACTGTCGCAAATGCAAAACTGTTAGCTGCATGATTTGATGGGAAACTCCATTTTCCACCTTTTTTAACTAGCAAATTAATATAATCAATAAACTCGTGCGATGGCCTTATTCTTCCAATCCATGGTTTAATTATTTGTGCGCATATAGCATCTGATATTCCTGCTGCAAATAATAAAACTAAAAGAGTGATTTTCCCTCTTTTGCCGCCAAAAAAACCAAGATAAATAATTAAAGCTATTCCAATCGCTGTTAAAAAATCTTTGCTTGTAATTATCGGCATGACAAAATCAAAAAAAGAATTTGAGATACTCTTATTTAAAAATACCATCAATGATTTATCTATTTCGAGGATTTTATCTAACATCAAGATTGACTATATAAATAATAAATAAAAATGGTAGGCTAGAATTAGATATGCTTTTCTGTAAAGGAGCATTCAGCGTTATCATTTATTCTTTAAAGTATGTAAAATTTAATTTTAAAGCTTTGTCTCTAATCTCAGCATCATAACTCTACCCAACGATGGACCACCAATTATTTCAGTATGATTGTGATCTAAAATATTATTGATTGTAAAGTTCATTTTTATATTTTTATTGATTTGATAACCAAGGTGTAAATCAAAAATCGAATAAGCATTAATCTTTCCATAATAAATACCAGATGACCAATCAAAACTATCAACATACCTTCCATTTAAAGATACCGTTAATGGAATCTTGGTGGGGTTGTATTGTAGTTTTAAACCCGCTTTGTGCTTAGGAGAGTTTACAGACTCTTTAGCTTTTGTTAATGGATTTAAGAACTCATTTGTACCCATAAAAGAGTAAGTCAAATCCATATTCCATTTTCTGCTTAGAAAAACAGTTAGACTAGCATCAAAACCCCAAATATCAACTTCTCCGTAGTTTAAAAAGCCGATTATAACCGGTGGAGGAGCTCCAGGAAGAGTATCGCTAGTAGCTGTTACGCCTACTAATCCTTGTCTCCAAAAGTCTAAGGCTTCATCGTAGTCTTCTTGGTCATTAATTACAACTTGACCATCTGCGCCATCAATATTTGTTATTCCATTTCCATTGTAATCATCTGTTAAAATAGATTTTCTTAATACAAGAGGGCTAATGAATGTAGCTCCACTTACAAAGCTTGTGTAATGACTAGTATAAAGGTCTAAAGTACCAAAAATATTACTTGCCAAGCGTCCTTTATAGCCGACTTCCCATGTGCTTACAATCTCTGGCTCAAGCTCGGGTTGGTCTTGAATTTTACCAGCGAAATATCCTTTAATTTTTGGGTCGACTGAAGGAAAGAAAAATATTTTAGTGGAGTCCATTGGTCTGTAAAGACCCTCTTCAAACTCAAACCAAACATTTTTACCTGACTGGTTTGTAGTATAATTATATCCGCCGTAAGAACCTTTTGCATACACTTTAAAAATAGATAGTCTGGTTACAAAAATGTCTAAGAAAAGAGCTTGATTGGAAGGGGTGTTGAAAGCTTTAGCCCATGTTAATCTAAAATTCTGATTTTCTTTAGGTTTAAAAGAAAGCCCAAATTTTGGAGATATTTGTAACCCATCTGTTTTGTCAAAATTAAAGTTCCAATTGGTAGGGCTATAAGAATCATTATATCCTTGGTTGTTAAACTTTACAAAGTTTGTAAGTCTATCGTGAACATCTAATCTCGTTGCTTGTATAAACTCTAATTTGTCATTAATCTTCCAGTTAAGCTGATAATATGCGCCAAATTCATTGACCTTGTAACGGTTGTCTTCAGACCGTTCATCGATGCCCTCGTCTATATTTTCATCTGTTTTTCCATCGCCATCATTATCAATGCCGTCAGCATAGACAAAAATATGAGTACCATTTATTAGTCTTGCACCTTCTTCTACAGCATCAATGCCAACATCAAAAACACCGTTTCCATTATTCTCAGTCCAAGGGTATCCATTTCCATCTACATCATTAAAATCATCACTGTCACGATCATTATCAAGTTTATCACTTACAGCACCTTGAACATTATCTCCTGAAAATAGGATAGCATCATAGGGGTTTGAACCCCAAACAGAAATAGGACTATAATTTGAAATTTGATTTGAAGAATCAATATTCCTAAAAGCTTCACCTTCTTCAAAGTAAAAGCTGTCATCTGCGTCATAAAAAAAGTTAGGAGATCCAGCTTCTCCGTTTCCATTATTATCTCTTTTATCTGTTAAATCTCTATCTGATAGTATTGAACCTTTAGTATCAGGTAGAGTAAGAAAATAGTCAAAACCCCATACAAACCTGAGGTCGCCATTCATTCTTTCTATGAAATGCTGTAGTTGTAAACTGAATTTTTTTGATCGATCATATATGACACCGCCAGTAGCTAAGTTCCTTGTAGCTCTATCTGCTTCTCCAGAAAAGCTTGAATTTAGGTATGTTTGTAAAAATAAATTTTTATATCGGAGTTTTCCTTGGTAGTAACGATATACCCAACCATCAGCTAAATATCTAGCTATTCCAGTTATATTGATGTTTCTTGCCCATGCGTAACCATGAGAAAGACTGGCTGTAATATCTGAATTGGGTTCCCAGTCTAATCGAAAATCATAACGAACATTTTTAACATTAAAATCAGGGAAATCATTAATTCCATCATCATTTGCATCATACCTTATTTTTGGAAGACCACCATAATTCATGACAAAATCAGCTTCATCATTTTCATCTACTGTACCATCTTCATCATTATCAATGCCATCAGAACGCCAGTTGTCGTTGTATTCTCCATTATTATTTGTGTCAAAAATAATATTTCCATCATCATCAAATTTATACTCGCCAAACCCGCCTTTAGCTATATCCCAAGTTCCATAATATGTACCGAATCTTTCTAACCAAGTTGTGCCAGTTTCATCTTCTTCATCAATTTCACCATCTCCATCATTATCGACACCATCAAACCAAATTTCACCAGGCTCATCTATGCCTAAGTCAATGCCTTCATCGATTGATCCATCACCATCGTTATCCACGCCGTCAATATAGCCTCTCCCAACATCTTCATATCCAATATCATATAGTACAATACCATTGTCTAGGATGAACCGTCGATAGGGATCGTTCATTGCTACCTGCACCATTGCGGAATCTATAATTGGGGATCCTGCCTCTGCATCAGTGAAAATTAAATTATCAACACCATCACCAATTTTTGGGCCAGTCCAATTATCAAGGTCTCCAGAGCCCCAGCTTAAATTTTCATCAATAAAACCATTCCCGTTGTCATCCTTTCCATTGCCATCAATCTCACCGGTCAACCATTCTACTGGCATCCTTGGACTACCGAACTCACCCGCATTTGCTCCATCTTCAACACGGTTATGAATTAAATTAGCTCTTCCAATAAAAGAAGGGGAGTGGCCTTCATATTCATCTTCATTATAATGTTCCCAGTCTTCACCTGTCAAGGCTACAGCGGAAATCTTTATACCAAAGTTGTTAAATTTATGTGCAGTCCTAAATGTGTACTTTTCGAGAGGCCGAGTATTTTTTTGGCTTAGATAGCCAGTTTGAAAATTGAATTTAGTACCTTGAGATCTTAATGGTGAACTTGTTACAATATTTAAAACACCACTGTGCGCATTTGGACCATATAAAGCAGAAGAAGGGCCTAAGACTACTTCAATCTGTTCTACATCATCAAAAGAGACTGGAATGACATTGTAAGCAGTTAGTCTCAAAGACGGAACATTTGCCATTCTTCCATCAGTTAAAGTAAGAAGCCTAGAGCTGAAAGATGAGTTAAACCCCCTAGCAGTCATATTATAACTATCCACGCCTGACTGAGTAAAGTCTATACCTTTTGTGCCTTTTAGATAATCTCCTAAATTTGTATTACTCTCTCTTCTTATTTCTTTTTTTGAAATAATAGAAATTGCTGCAGGCGCATCTTCGACTCTTTCTCGCCTTCTTGATGCCGTAACGACATATTCATCGAGCTTTATTGCTTCAGGTTCT
>CALKMQ010000153.1 GCA_938092125.1 uncultured bacterium | reverse complement strand
TTTTCACTTGGACTTTCAACAACATTATATTTTATAATATTTAATAAAGACTTATTACAAGTTGTCCCTCAAATGTTATTTGCCGGGATGGACTCTTATACATTGATTGCTTTACCACTTTTTATTTTAATGGGACAATTAATGAATGAAAGTAAAATAACGTCCAGACTAATTGATTATTGCCTAATCTTTATTGGAAACATAAGAGGAGGACTTGGAATCGTAAATGTTATTTCTAGTATGCTCTTTGGTGGAATATCAGGTTCTTCTGTTTCTGACACAGCTTCTATCGGATCAATTTTAATTCCAGAAATGAAAAAACGAGGTTACCCAGAAGATTACGCAGCTGGACTTACAGTTGCTTCTTCTACAATGGGTATGATAATACCTCCCAGTATACCAATGGTCCTTTATGCTGTAACAGCACAGGAATCTGTGGGGAGATTATTTCTCGGGGGAGTGTTTCCAGGAATTATGGTAGGTGTTTTCCAACTGTTAATAACAATTGTGATCTCAAATAAAAACTCTTTCCCTAGAGAAAATAAAACTATTTCTTTTGATACAATATTAAAAATGACAATAAAAAACTCTTATATATTATTTATGCCTTTTTTTGTCGTTGGATCTGTGATTCTTGGAGTAGCCACTCCAACAGAATCCGCGGCTCTGGGTGTCTTCTATGCTTTAATAATTGGTTTGTTTTTAATTAAAAGTCTGACCTTAAAACGAATTATAAAAGCATTAAAAAGTGCTGTACTAACAAGCGCTAAAATTATGATTATTATTGCTTTTTCTAAAATTTTTATATGGGTGCTCGCTTTCGAAAGGGTACCCGATGAGCTGTCTGAAACAATATCCTCCCTAGGTTTGAATTCTACTAGCATGCTCTTATTGTTCGTTGTTATAATTTTGATTTCAGGAACATTTATTGATGTTAGTCCAGCCATTTTATTGTTTACTCCTGTATTCTTACCAAGCATAATTCAATTAGGAGTATCCCCCATTTTGTTCGGGGTTGTTTTAGTCATTGGTCTTGCAGTTGGCGCCTGCACGCCTCCTGTTGGTAACTGTTTGAATGTTTGTGCCATTATAACAGGGCTTAGTATTGGAAAGATTTTTAAAGGCGCTGCTCCTTTTTTAATCGCAAACATCGTTACGTTAATTATTATTGTACTGTTCCCAAATATCGTTACTTGGTTACCAGAAGCAATTATGAAATAAAACTTATAAAAACAAATAAGGATTGAATAAAATGGAATATGACATAACACTAATAGGTAATTACACTAAAGATAAAATTGTAACACCAACAGAAACGAAGTATGTTGATGGTGGTGGTTTTAACTATGGCGCACACGCTGCCGTTGCCTTAGGTGCAAAAACCGCTGCAATTACTCGCTTAAAAGAAAATGACAAACATGTGGTTGATAATTTAGTAAGTGCTGGTGTTGATGCATATCCTGCCTATACAAAAAACTCAACTCATATGGAGCTTATATATCCAACAGATGATTTCGACGATAGAATTTTAGTTATGCCTAAGTCAGCTGGGTCGTTCACATCAGATCAATTTGAGAATATTAAGTCTAAAGTTTTTTTAGTAAATGCTTCGATTAGAGATGAGTTCAAAGTTGAAACATTAGTTGATCTGAAAAAAAAAGGATCTCTAATTGGAATAGATTTACAAGGCTTCATTAGAACTATAGATAAAAATAATATATTGATAAACAGTGATTGGGAGGAAAAAAAAGAAGCTTTAGGTTTAACTCATTATTTAAAAGCAGATGGTGTAGAAGCAGAGTTTTTAACAGGAGAATCAGATTTAATATCAGCAGCTAAAATTTTAAAATCTTATGGACCTAAAGAAATTATAATTACACACAAAGACGGTGTTCTTGTTTATGATGGTGAAAATGTTTTTCAGGAACCCTTCATTCTTGATAAAATTATTGGTCGTAGTGGAAGAGGTGATACTTGTGGTGCGAGCTATGTTTATAAACGCTTAACATTAAACGCAAAAAATTCAATAAAGTGGGCTGCTGCCGCAACTAGTTTGAAAATGGAATCAGATACTCCCCTTAAAAACACAATACATGAAATTGAAAATAGAGTAAGTAAATATAAATGATTAAATGAGTTAAGTTAAACTATGCTAACGTTAATATATCTTTTAATGACAATTGTATTTATAATTCTAACCACCGCTAAATACAAAATTCACCCTTTCTTAACTCTGCTTATTGCTTCCTTGGGAATGGGGGTATTAAGTGGTTTAGATGTTAATTTTGTTATTAAAACTGTCTCAGAAGGATTTGGAAACACCTTAAAGAGCATAGGTATTATAATTGCGTGTGGTTCAATTATTGGTACTTTTTTAGAAAAAACAGGAGCTGCAAAATCTATAGCTAACAAAGTTTTACAAGTTGTCGGGAATAAAAATTCTGCTTTAGCAATGAACTTAACTGGTAGCATTGTCTCTATTCCTGTGTTTTGCGATTCAGGTTTTGTCATACTTTCCACACTAAATAATGCAATAAACAAAAAAACGGGTATATCACTTTCCGTGCTTGGCACTTCTCTCGCTGCTGGGTTATACGCAACTCATGTTTTTGTACCTCCGACACCCGGGCCTTTAGCTGCAGCATCTATAATTGGGGCAGATGTCGGGCTTGTTTTGGTTTTTGGTTTGTTAATTGCAATCCCTGTATCAATGGTTGGTTGGTTGTGGGCATCATATTACTGTTCTAGGTTTTCGATAAATCAAAAAATTGATAATGACGATCTTAATATTGAAACTAAAAACCATATAAATCTAAAGATGTCAATTCTACCTATTATTATTCCCATAGTGCTCATTACATTTAAATCAATTATTAATCACCCGGCTGTAGAATTAGAAAGCCTATTTATCAATAATATTATCTCTTTTTGTGGGCACCCAATTATAGCAATTCTCTTTGGTGTTTTTATCGCGATGTTTTCGGCTACTAGTTTTTCATTAGAACAACATTTTGATTGGGTTTCTAGTGCTCTGAAAGCAGCTGGTGGAATAATCCTTATTACTGGTGCTGGTGGTGCTTTTGGTAATGTTTTAAGAGCTACATCACTTGGAGATACTATAAGTCAAAGTCTTTTAAGTTTTGAAGTAGGTCTTCTTTTGCCATTCATTATTGCTGCTTTTTTAAAAACAGCACAAGGTTCATCGACTGTTTCAATTATTACCACGTCAGCGATGGTTTTACCATTACTAGATTCGCTAGGCTTATCAAGTGAAATGGGTAAGGTGCTTACAGTCCTTTCAATTGGTGCTGGCGCAATGACTGTTAGTCATTTAAATGATAGTTATTTTTGGATAGTATCTCAGTTTTCAAACATGAATACTAAAACAGCATTACATTGTCATACTGCGTCAACATTATTGCAAGGTTTAACGAGTATTGTTTTGATAAAAATCATATCGCTGTTTTTATTAGTATAATATCATTCGTTTATCCCTTTACTCATATCTGTAATTATTCCGCTAACCCCTAGTTTTTTACAGAAGTCAATAGAAGATTCTGAATTCACAGTCCAAGTATTAATAAAAACATTTTTCTTCTTACATATACCTATTAGTTCTTTCTTTAAAAAATCAGCTCGTGGATGTATACAATCGGGATGACAAAAGTTCATCCATTTTAACATGTTTATATTTTCAAATAAAAACCCCGTTTTAACACGAGGTATTAACCATCTTGAATAAAAAACTATAAGGGGATTAAATGAAGATATTAAAATTTTTTGTCTTACTTTATTTTTTTTTAAAAATGTTTTGAGCGCTGAAATTGTTGAAAAATCAAAAAGACCTGAAAACTTAATTTCTATATTTAGCCTAATATTATCTGACATATTATTAAAAACGTCTTCTATTTTGGGGATATTTTTTTGATTGTTTGGATGAGAAAATACCCCTGTTTTTATTTTATCTAATTTTGTTGAAATCATTTGATGTATGTACCCAGACGAATCTGTTTCTTGCTCAAGTTGATGATTGTGAGAACAATATAACACACCATCTCTTGAGGAGATTATATCGAGTTCTATACCATTAAACCCTCTTTTTTCAGATTCTTTATATGCTTCTAATGTGTTTTCTGGATAATCGCTGGTAACACCTCTATGAGAAAAAAGCATCGGTTCTGAAGAATAAAAACCTTTCATTCCTCGACCACGCCAATATCTTAAATAACTAACAACTGTTAGTAAAAGAACAAAACAAACTAGAATCATTTTAAAGGTAGAAGTGTTAACCTTCTAAATTCTTTGCCTTCTCTTATATATGTTTCTTCAAACCAGGTAGTCCTATATTTACCGCTATGATATAAATCAGCTTGGTCATCGTAATGTTTACTGTTGTATAAACCTGATTGACCTGTGGGAATAATTTGCTGTGTCTCATTCATATTACTAAAATCCACTACACGCCTCATTGAAGCACCTGCTGTTTGAGCATATGGTTTGTTAAAAGAATAAGAACCAGCGTTTGGTGATTTATCTGAACCTCCGGAGGAATATGGACCAACATTAAAACCAAATACCCAATCTAAAATTTTCTTACTTCCCATTTTGTGTTCATGTTTTAAGTAGTGAGCTCTTCCCCATTCCCAATTTTTCATATTGTGTCCTACTATATTTTCAATGTCTTCTATACCGTTAATGACTGATCTTTTTAGTACTTCTTCAAGCGTTTCTATTTTTCCTTTTGTTCTTATATCATCCACCCATGAAGATGACCCCTCTGCCAAAATTTTTCTTAGACTTCTACTGTGTAAATACTTCATCGAGGTAAAAGCTTCTAAGTATTTATCTCCCAGTAATGATAGCTCATCACCAAATAATTCAATCACTAGTTGACGAAGAACTGAGTGAAATATAAGCGCACCTTTTGAATCGGGACTTTCTATAAAATCCCAATCCTTAAGTATTTCTATAGACTTATTTATTTTTTCGTTTTCCTTTGTAATATTTACGGATAGAAAGTAAGGTGTAATTTCTTTAGCAAATAAAGAGGTGTAATCAAGTTGAATTGATTTCATATCATCAACGCTTGCCGCTCTTAAAGTATCCAGTCGAGAAACAATTTGTTGTGCTCTACTAGGATCGGCCCATAAACCGCTTATATAATATGGAAATGTGTCATCAATAGTTTTATTGTTAGCGGTTGATATATACCCTGATTCAGGATTAAACAAGTAAGGCATCTCTTTATATGGAACTCTCCCTTCCCAATCATAATCAGGGTCGTGACCCGGCCTAGGTATAAGACTTGACCCTTCTTTTCTAATCGGAACATAAACAGCGGGCCTCCAGCCTATATTACCAAATACATCAGCATAAACAATGTTTTGACCAGGAACACCAAAGTTTTTTACAGCTTTAGAAAAATCTTCCCAGTTTTTTGAGGTGGCCAAACCAAATAACCCATCAATTTCTTTCGTTAACCAGTTGCCAGTCCAGGCCATAGAGAGCGCAACAGTATCCTCATTTATCAAACTATGTACATCCGTGATAATTGGTCCGTGGTGAGTTAACCTAATTGTAATTGTTGTGTCCTTATCATTTTTTAATGGGATTTTTTCTGTAATTACCATCATGTCTTGATAACTATTATTATATAGGTATTGGTTTGAGTTTTCTGGGTTTATTGTCTCAATAAAAAAATCCATATCATCAACCATTGAGTTTGTTAAACCCCAAGCGATATGTTCGTTTTGACCTATAATTGGCATAGGAATCCCAGCTAAACAAAGACCACTTACATTGAATCGACCTCCTTTTAAGTGCATTTCATACCACCTTGGAGGTTGTGTGAATTTTAAATGAGGATCATTCGCTAATAAAGGTTTCCCGGATTCTGTTCGTTTACCCGAAACAACCCAATTATTAGAACCAGAAACAGAAGAATTATAACCAAGTAATTTTTCAAGTAATAATTCTTGATCCATGATTTTTGAAAAAGAATTATTATTAACTGTTTTAAGTTTTTTTGTTATAGTTGGATAGTTATCAGCATAATGTGGATATACTTCTTTTAGTTTTTCTTTTCCAAAATAATTCTCAATTGCACCGAAAACAATTTCTGGTTTCCAAGAAGATGACATTTCTCGTGCCATCATTCTTGAATATCCCGTAACAATAGAAGGATTCCAAATAGGTGGTTTTAATTGAAGTATTTTAAATTCAATTGGTAGGTCGTTGTACACCTCCTCAATTCGATAATTTATACCCGCACAAAATGCGTTTATCAAAGAGACTGTTTCAGTATCTAGTTCTTTAACTAATTTTTTTGCTGTGTCGTGTATTCTCCAGGTTCTAAGGTAAATATCACTTTCAAGTAATTCATCTCCAAGAGCGTATGATAATTCTCCCCGTACAGAAAAATTAACTATCGACATTTGAAACAGTCTGTCTCTAGCTGCGTAATAACCAGCGGCATAAAACAAATCTTCTTCGTTTTGAGCAAAAAGATGTGGTACACCAAAATTATCCGTATAAATATCTACAGACTTATTAAGCCCAGCTATTGAATAGTGACCTTCATATTTTGGTGTTGGATGAATAAAATACCAGTATATTATCGAAATAATAAATATTACCGTTATAGAAAAAAGTTTGTTTTTCATTTGTAGTTCATTTGGTTTAGAACGGGACTTTACTCTTTTTTGTTAATTGTTAATAGAACTCTTTTATCAGGATCAATTCTGATTTTGTTATATTGAGGAATCGCTATCATTATTGGTTCGTTTGATAAAACCAGTTTTTTTTTAGTAAACCCAATATTTGATTTATAAAAAACTTCAACTGGCATAGAAAAATTGCTGTTTTCCCAATAAAGCTCAATAAACGTATGATTTGATCCGTGACTAATTTTTTGATTAATAATAGGGTATTGGTTTTCATATAGATATACTTTAAAAAACCAATCAATATTTGTTTCAATTACATTATGAACAATATCAATAAAATCACTAGTTGTTATCTGATTATTAGGAAGGTCTTTTTTTGAATGTAATAATTCTTTTAAGATTTTAAAAAACTTTTCATCTCCAACTAAGTATCGAAGCATATGCAAAACAAAAGCCCCCTTATAATACGGATCCAAACCAAAAACCTGACTCATTGTAGCGTTTCTTTCTAAAACAACGGGTTTGCTTTGTGGTATCTTTTTTGAAATATTTTTAGTAAAAAACGCATTATACTCTTCAAAACCATATTTTTCTTCAATATATAATGCCTCACAATAAACGGCAAAACCCTCGTTTATCCAAAAATCTGACCAATCACTAACACTTAAGTAATTTCCCCACCACTCATGAGCCATTTCGTGAAACAATAAAAAGTCATATCCTTTTTCGTTTTTTTTATAATCGTTTCCATAGGCAATCATAGTTTGATGTTCCATGCCAAAATATGGTGTATTTACAAGTCCCAGTTTTTCTTCGATCCAAGGAAACTGTCCGAAGTTTCTTGTGAAAAACTCAACAAATATTTCAACTTGATCTAATAGTTTTTGAGCGCCTTCTAGATTTTCTTTCAACACATAAAACTGAACTCTTAAAGGCTTTCCTAATGATGGAACAATTCTTTCGATTAACTCAAAATGCCCAACTGTAAAGTTTATATTATATGGATTAATACTATATCTTGTGCTCCAATGCCATGTTGTCCATTTGTTTTTATGTTCTTTTATACTTTGAAGGTTTCCATTAGATGCTACAGATAGTGGCTTTGGAACCGTAATATGAATTTCAGCACTTTCTGGTTCATCACTTGGGTGTTCTTTAGATGGGTACCAAAGATGAGAACCATTGGCCTGACATGAAACACCAATCCAGGGATAACCATCTTTGCTTTTGCTCCACGTAAACCCACCATCCCATGGAGGGTTTTCCGCTATTGGAGGCTTTCCTTTATATTCTACAGTAACTAAAATTGTAGAATTAATTTCAGCGTCTTGAGCTTTTATAAATATAGTATTGTCACGATGTTTAAAAGGAGTTGTAACACCATCTATCATTACCTTTGATATAAAATATTGATTTAATAGATCTAATTCTATAAACCTTACTTCATCAATTACCTTAATCTTTATATCAACATGTCCAGATATCATTTTTCTTTTTGAGTCAACTTTTAGCCTTATATCATAATGCCTAACATCTACTCCTATTTGATTTTTACTTAATTTTCCACCTGAGGTTATATCTATAGAAAACCCTAACGATAAGAAACATAATATCAGAAACAGTCTTCTCATCTTTTAATTATTTTATATTGATATTGATAAATTCCAACCCGCTTAGGAACCTCAATTAGGTTAACAAATGTAAGGTCTGAATTTTTTACTTTATCAGAAAAAAGAGGAACACCTTCACCAAATATGTGTGGATGTGGTGTAATATATACGTCAGTTAAAAAAGGGTAAAACCTAGAATACGTTTTACCACCACCAACAACAAAACATTTTTTTGATGAAATGTTTTTTAAAACATCTTTTGGGTTATCATTTCTTTTTACTACTATTACCTTTCGACCTTTTAATTCATGAGCTATTGTGTTTTTAGTATTGGTACCCATAATAATTGGATACCCCATCGTCTGTTTTTTAAATAGTGGTAGGTCTTTTGTCCAAGTTGTTATTTCGTTACTATGTCTAGCAATGAAACCATCTACTGTCACTGCTGCAATTAGTATAATTTCAGATGGCAAAATTATAATACGATTGAGTTAAAGGTTTTTAACTGGTTTTTTTTGGTATATATAAATCTGTAACGGTTCCTTCAAAAACTTCAGCCGCATTTGCAAATGTCTCTCCTAGTGTTGGGTGAGGGTGAACTGTTAAACTAATATCTTCAGCGTCTGCACCCATTTCAATAGCTAACGCTCCTTCAGATATTAAATCACCAGCATTAGGACCAACTATTCCAACACCAATTGTCCTTTTTGTTTCTTTATCAAAAAGAATTTTTGTTCGCCCTTCATTTCTGCCTAAGGCCAAAGACTTACCACTAGCTGCCCAAGGAAACTCGCCTTTTTCATAAGAAATTGATTTTTCTTTTGCTTCAGTTTCGGTTAAACCTACCCAAGCAATTTCTGGATCTGTAAAAATAACTGCTGGAATAGCTTTTGCGTCAAAAGCGGCAGGCAAACCACATATCACTTCAGCCGCGACTTTTCCCTCATGAGTAGCTTTGTGAGCTAACATAGGGTTTCCGACAATATCACCAATTGCATATATATTATCGACAGTTGTTTTTTGATATTTATCAACAGATATAAAACCTTGTTTATCTACTTTTATACCTGTCGTGTTTACTCCCATTTTATTTGTGTTAGGCCTCCTACCAACAGAAACCAAAACCTGATCATATGTTTCAATATTTTCTTTTCCATCGCGTTCCATTGAAACGCTCAAACCTCCAGTAGAAGATTCTTCAACTTTAGTAATTTTTGTAGATAATAAAATTTGATTGAATTCTTTTTTTAATTTTCGAGCCAGTGGTTTTACTAAATCTGGATCAGCGCCAGGAAGTAGGTTAGGTAAAAACTCTGCAACACTTACAGATGCACCTAAAGCGCTAAACACCGTTCCCATTTCTAAACCAATATAGCCACCACCAATGACAAGAAGACTGTTTGGAATTTTCTTGAGATCGAGTGCTGTCTTTGAGGTTAACACATTTTCATTTTCAAATGGAATTCCAGGTATAACTGACGAAGATGATCCAGCAGCAATAATACAATGGTCAAACGTGATAGTTTCTTTTTTTAAATCTGTTTTTAATTCAACTTCTGTATCTGATAAAAAAGTTGCTTCTGCTTGTACAGTTTCAACCTTTCTAGTTTTTGCCATTTGGCCAATTCCATTTGACAATTGTGAAACGACCTTGTTTTTCCAGTCTCTTACAGAATCAATATCTATTTTTGGTTTAGAAAAAGTAACACCCATTTTTTTTAAAGACTCTGCCTCTTCTAAAACCTTTGCTATGTGCAAAAGTGTTTTTGAAGGAATACAACCCCTATTAAGACAAACCCCTCCGAGCGTTGGGTCTTTATCAACCAACATTACCTTTCGTCCAAGATCAGCGGCTCTAAAAGCAGCTGCATAACCACCTGGACCCGAACCAATTACTAATATATCTATGCGTTTATTTTTTACCATTTAACATCACTCGAAAGTAGATACATCAAGGAGAGATCTTGAAAAGAATGTCGTAAAAGAAGCACCAAGCGCACCATCTATAACACGGTGATCGTAAGACAATGAATATGGCATAACAAAAGTTGGAATAATTTCTTTGTTTTTATAATCATATAAAGGCTTCCAAGAACTTTTAGAAACACCCATAATTGCTACCTCTGGGGGGTTAATAATTGGGGTAAAGTTTGTTCCTCCAATTCCACCCAAACTAGAAATAGTAAAGGAACCGCCTTTAAGTTCTTCTGGTTTTAGTTTTTTAGTTCTAGCTCTCTCACTTATATCCATTAACTCCTCGGAAAGACCTAACACCGATTTATTATCTGCG
>CALKMQ010000152.1 GCA_938092125.1 uncultured bacterium | reverse complement strand
CTATTGCCGCCATGGGATCCTATGGGCGCTTTAGCAAAATAACGAATTATTATGGATATAAAAATATATTGGCTTTTAGCATTTGTTGGGCTTTATTGGTCTTATTGTATTTTCTGGGGGATTAAAGGTGCTCTCACTTCTAAAACATCTGAAGACTATTTTGTTGCTGGGCGATCAATTGGAACCTGGGTTTTTGTCCTTGCTGCAACAGCAACTAGTTTTTCAGGCTGGACTTTTGTTGGGCATCCCGGGAAGATACTTACAGATGGGCTTCCTTACGCATTTGCTTCTTTTTATGCACTAACGATCCCTCTTACTGGCGTTTTATTTTTAAGGCGGCAATGGGTTCTAGGTAGAGTTTACAATTATGTAACTCCTGGTGAAATGTACTCAGATTATTACGGGGGAAACTCAATAAGAATATTAACTGTATTAGTCGCTTTTTTATTTTCAGTGCCTTATCTTGGAATTCAGCTTCGAGCTTCCGGAGCATTATTTGATGTTTTAACAGATGGTTTAATCTCTACTAATTTAGGGATGATTCTTTTGTCAACAGTTGTAGTCATTTATGTGGCTTCAGGAGGATTAAGGTCTGTCGCTTATGTTGATTGTGCTCAGGCTGTTTTATTAGCAGTTGGAATTATTATCTTAGGTGTTATCACGTTGAAATGGATAGGCGGATGGGAATTGTTTACGCAGGGAATAGGCGTACTGGTCAAAAATGATTTAGTTGTTGGAAACCGTTTAACTGCGGATGGGTTTTCTAATAGAGTTGCAATGCCTGGTCCAATTCAACTTGTATCCTCCGGATCAAACGCAATTGGTGGTGTATGGACAGGAATGATGTGCATGACATATATGTTCGCATTAATGGGTATACAATCTTCTCCTGCCTTCTCAATGTGGGCATATGCAAATAAAACATCTGAACCATTTCGCTGGCAACAAGTGATTGCTTCTTCTGTAGTTATAGGAATAATATTATTTTCCTTTACTATTATACAAGGTATGGGAGCAGATGTCTTAGTCCTAAATGGTGTCTTCGATACTATATCTGATAGTACGCTTGTGCCAAACCTAATTGATTTAATGTCTGAATCTGCTCCTTGGCTTGTAGGTTTATTAGCTGTATGTGCACTTGCAGCAATGCAAAGTACCGGTTCTGCTTATATGTCAACATTTAGTGCAATGATTACTAGAGATATATATAAAAATTTTTATGATGAAGATGTGACGGAAAACAAGCAAAAGTTTATCGGTCGTATATTTGTAATTGTTGTTGCTTTAGCAGCGTTGTTAGTTGCTATTTTTTCAACTGATGCTTTAGTAATGTTAGGCGGGCTAGCAGTCGCATATGGGTTTCAAATGTATCCAGCACTTCTGGGTAACCTCTATTATAAAAGAATTTCTAAAACTGGAGTTACATTAGGTTTAATTGCAGGACTAATTGCTGTCACTTTTACAGATAAAATGGCTAGTTTGTTTTCATTCCCCTGGGGCGCATATCCACTTACTATACATTCAGCAGGATGGGGAATATTTTTTAATATAATATTTACAGGTATTGGGTCTTATTTTTTCCCAGATAGTATTGAAAGAAAAAAAATCAAAGAAAAGAGACATGCTTTTTTATCAGAAGTAGCAGGGGTTCCTAAAGAAAAGAAAAAATTAATACCTTTAGCTTATGGGATGGTTTTAGTTTGGTTCCTCTTTGGGTTTGGCCCTTTTGCCGTTATTGGGAATACTTTTTTTTCAGACCCTAGCGATCCATCCAGTTGGGCACCCTTTAATTTGCCGTCAATATGGGTTTGGCAAATAGTATTTTTACTTTTTGGAATTTTTGTTATGTGGTTTTTAGCTTTTTATATGGGTTTCTCACAACCTATTTCAGCAGAAAAATTAGAAAAATCTCATAAAAAATATTTTTAATGGAATCTTCAATTTTGACAATTTCTTTCATTGTTTAAAAAAGAATAAATATATTTAGACCAATGGATACAAATAAAAAAGCAGAAACTAAATCTTCTTCAATTGATGATATAGATAAAAAAATCCATGCAAATCAAGTTTTGTATGACCAACTTCATCAATCTTTGGTAGACGAAATTGTATCAAAAGATGATGAAGCTCAAAAAAAAGAAAAGTCAAGAAAATCTGATGTTTCTAAAACAAGAAATTTTCTTTTAAAATTTTCTGATTATTACCAATCTAATGAATTATTTAGATATGCTCTTTGGGGTTTTGTAGCTGTATTTTTTTCAACTACAATCTTAACTATTATTGAATATCCTCTTTTTAGTGGTAGTGTAAAAGATGACGTTGGTGATGGATTTATGTTTGGTGGGGACGAACCCAATTGGGTCGATACATTTTTTCATACTTTTTGGTGGGCTGTTGTAACATTTACTACCGTAGGCTATGGTGATGTAAGCCCAGAAACACATTTAGGTAAATTTCTAACGATAATAATAATGATTTTAAATCTAGGCATTGTGACAATGCTTACAGGTGCTGTTTCCTCTGTTTTGGTTGCAGCTAGATTAAAAGGAGATGATACATTGGACGAAACTAAGTTTTATGGACATTTAATTATCGCAGGTTGGAATCCTGCGGTTCAGTCAGCATTAAGACTCATTGAGGCTAACGAAGATTCAGCTTCAGTTGTGATTCTTATAAATGAAACTGAAGAAGAAATAATCAAGCGAGCTGTTTCTGGATTTGATCGATTAGATATAACTCATTTATCAGAAAATTTCACTCAAGAGGGAGTACTCAAAAAAGCTTTTATTGAAGAATGCGGAACTTTTATGATTGTTCCAGATGAATCTGGTCTGCTTCCAAATGAGAAACCTGATGAAGATAAAACGGTTCTAACCGCGCTTACGGCAAAATCAATCTTGGAAGATATTCAAGTTGTTGCATACATTTTAGATGAAGAATATATTTCTCATTTACATAGAGCCAATGTAAATGAGATTGTTTTTCCTGATGAGCATATACCGCATATGTTAGCGAAACATGTCACAGACCCAGGTGTGCCTCAATTATTTGATGAGTTGATTACCCAAGAAAAGCAGGATAAGGGTATTCAAGTTGTTT
The DNA here is from genome assembly GCA_938092125.1 of uncultured bacterium. Taxonomy (GTDB): domain Bacteria; phylum Fidelibacterota; class Marinisomatia; order Marinisomatales; family UBA1611; genus TMED80. The sequence goes on along the minus strand of CALKMQ010000152.1, from coordinate 3,336 downwards.
CTATACCTAAAGGTTTAGTAGGACTAACCCATAACAAAGTTTCAGCATATTATAAATTTAAACATAAGTGGCTACTAGTTGGTTATGCAATTAAAAAAGCTGGATTTAGTTTGGAAGAACAAATGGGAGAAAGTGGCAGTCCTATAATTCGTGATATGATTAAAGAACAATTAGATGGTGCTGGAATAAAATTATCAAGCGATGAACACGTCATAGTTGAGATTAATCCAGATGATGAATACATTATTGATGGTAAACATAAAGCTTTGGTATTGAGGTAAAATTATGGGTGTCAACGCAAAACAAATTCAAAAAATAAACTATTTTAGTAAAGTATCCGAAGACCTTTGTTCTGAAATTGCTAAGGTAGTAAAACAAAAAAAATGTTCTCCAAAAACCACCTTGCTTAAAGAAGGCGAAGCTGGTGATACTATGTTACTTATTTTTCAAGGTCAAGTTGAGGTATCTAAGAACATGATGGTTAAAACTTCTAGTGGATTTACTATGTCGACTAAGTCTATTATTAGATTAGAAACTACAGACCCATCACCAGCAAATAAGCCGATAACCGAGCCAACAGTTTCAGTTGTAAAAGCGCCTGCTTTTGGTATAGGAGAATTTTCTCTTGTCCTTGATAATGCTAAAAGAACATCGCATGTTACTGCTATGACAGACATTAATTACGGGATTATAAAATTAGAAGATTTTTCGAATATAGTAGATAAACACCCGTCTATAGGTGGTTCTGTTTATTTTGAAGTCGCAAAATCAGCTGTAAATAATTTAGCCACTGCAACACAAGATATATCTAATCTCACTCAAGCATTCTTTTTTGCATTAGCTAAATAATATTTAACTTTTAAAAAATGTTTTTCTTCGAGTATTTATTTTACTTTCGAGATCAACAATTTTTTCTTTTTCTATTACGGTCTGGTCTTTTTTTGAAGTTAACTTATCTAGCTCTAGTCTTAAAAATTGAACATCCCGATCAAGTTTTTCGAGTCGCCCTTTCATTTGCTTAGATAAGATTTTCTTAAAATCATCTATTCTATCACTATCTGGTGTATAGTATATATTTGTATTTCCTCGATCCGTATCTTCCCAGAATGTAGGTCCACTGAATCTAATTCTGTTATACAGACCTTCCATAAGTTTAAGGTATGTCTGGTTATCAAAAAATGCTAAATCATCAAGGACATCAGAAACGATTGTTTCAGCAAAATTTATATTATTAATTTTTATAAAATGCAAAGCAAGTCCAATTTGTAAAACTCTTACTCCGTTGTTTACACTTTGATCTAGTTCTTCTTTTGAATAGTCTGGCGGGTTATCAAGCTGTAAAATTTCTTTTAATAGGTGTTCTTGAAGTTGATTATCCCAAGTTTCTTCCGATATTAAAATAGTAATCTTTTTTAGCTCAGCTGTTAGTACATCAACAATGAAATATAACGAAGGATTTTTAGCGGCCTGCTTATAAATCTCATTACTGTAGAACTTAAAATAAAAATAACTCTGTTTTAGTAAATCCTCTTTATTATGATCGACGTATCCTTTTAAAAGCGCAGAATAATGAAATGCAAGATTATATAAATTTCTAGGTTCATTGTTACGGACAGCGTGTTTAATAGCAAATCGCATAAAAGTATTAAACCTTATATTAATATCCACTATCAAGCTGTCTTGTTTCAAATCTAAGGCTAGTAATCCAATTGATGAGACTTCGCTGGCGATTAGAGATGCGAGCTCATATTCTCCGTTTTCCATTTTTCGAATATATGCATTACCCATCATTTTAAATGCTTTAACTTCGTAAAAGGTTTTTCTTTCTTCTAAATCTTTATATTGATGTTCAACATATGTTCTGAAAGTGGGATTATTTCTAATTGTGTACGTGGCAGCAAAAAAGCGAGAGTCATAAAAACTTTTATTTCGCATGTATCCTCTTACGGTGTCACCAACTCTACGTATTATTTCAGTTTGTGCTTCTTTAAAAGAAATGTATTCTAATAAATCATCAAACTGATCAATAGTAGACATCAATTGATATTGGTAGTGTTCAACATTTTTAATATCGTCCATTGATAAGTGCACAGATTTATTTTTCAACCTATTTATATCTTCAATATTTAGTGTATATAATTTTTTGATTACATTGTCTGTTTTAGAGTAGAGAAGTATATAAAAAATATAAGGCAGCGATAGCATGGATGAAGCTGGTAGGTAAATGTATGTATTTAGCATCACACTGGATAGTCTTTCCATCGGTCCGAAATAATACATTATCACTGTAGCGTGAATTGATGCTAAAATTAAAAACCAAATAAAAATAAGACTTACCCAATCTTTAACAAATAAATCCATCAATTTAGGAGTGGATTCAGCTGCAATTGCTATAACAATAATTAATGTACCTAGTACTGTGGCTAAAACTCCACCCCAAATTTCTGGTGCAAAGGTAAGGTCTATTGACTCGTGAGTTTCTTTGCCTAAACCAAATAAATTATCCAAGAGTAATACAATATCAGAGTAAAAATAATGAAATGTGAAATCACTGCCAAGGACAACGAAAAAAACGAAAAAAAGAGATGCTAAGGATCTATTTTTATTAATTAGCCCTAAAATTTTACTAAAAAATATGGTCAGTTTATCATTCATCATTTGTCAAGTACTAAAACATCTTGGCTAGAAAATACGATTAAGAGGATAATTTTTCAATATTGAAGAATAGTATTCAATATTTTAAATCGAAAAGGTATCAAGTAAAATTTTAAAAAATTGGAATTAATCAGTTTTTATTGTTCTTAACACGTACAAATGATAAATTATAATGTGCTCTTTTAAGTTTATTAGTTCATTGACTTAAATATGAGCAATAAATGTAAATTAATTATAACGAGGTGTTTATGTCAGATTGGACAAATAGTCATGATTTAGTATACGCATTTGTTTGTGTTTCTTTTCTCGCAGACGGAGAAGTTGATGAGTCTGAGAAAGAAGCAATGCGTGGGAATGTAAAAGTTATGCTTCCTGATATGGGGGATGACGAGTATCACCAGGTTGAAAAAGAAGTTATTGATAAGTTCATTGCATTAGGTGATGAAACTTCTCGTTTTGGCCAGTACGGTTCTTCTCTTAGCGCAATCAAAGAAATGTTTTCATCCGATGATGATAGGTATAAGGTTATAAAAAACCTTGCTTATATTGCTAGAGCAGATCAATTCATTCATGAAAATGAAATGAAAATGGTTGAGCAAGCGGTTACTGATTTAGATATGGAAGATAAAGTAAGCTTAGTTAAAACGGAGTCAACTCTTTTCGTTGATTTCAAATCGTAGC
>CALKMQ010000151.1 GCA_938092125.1 uncultured bacterium | reverse complement strand
ACCACCATGCTAAAAACCTATTTTTTTCTTCTTCATCATCATCTTTCATATGCGCTAAATGAGCAGGCAGTATAGTTAAAGACTCAATTAATGAAAATAATAAAACAACAATTGTTACAACCGGAATAATTTTCCATATTTTCCCCATTGCACCCTCAACGAGGATCATCGGAGAAAATGTAACCATTGTAGTCAAAACTGCAAATATTACGGGTTTTGCAACTTGATAAGCACCCTCGAGAGCGGCATCAACAGCATTCAAACCTCTCTTCCTAAAAATATGAATGTTCTCACCAACGACGACAGCATCATCAACAACAATTCCAAGTACAAGTATAAAGGTAAAAAGAGAAATCATATTTATTGAGACGTCAAAAAGAGGAAGAAGCCAAAAACCACCCATAAAAGAAATTGGAATTCCTAAAGAAACCCAAGCTGCTAGTTTAGGCTTAAGAAATAAAGCTAAAACAATTAAAACAAGGACTAAGCCCAAGTATGCGTTTTCAGTTAAGAGCTCAATTCGACCCCGCAAGATAACAGACTCATCTTTCATTGTAGTTAAAGATATACCAGGCGGCATAGTAGGGTTTTTCTTCTTTATATACTTATGAACTTCATCTGCTATATCTAAGGCATTTTGCTCCCCGGTTCTATATACTCTAATCAATAAAGCAGGCTCACTATTAAACTTAATATCATATTCCACATCTTGGAATCCATCAACAATATTTGCTATATCTCTAAGCAAAACAGTTGATCCATCGGATAAGGATAATACGGGTATAGTCCCAAAATCATCTCCTGAATATGCCTGACCTTTTGAGCGTATTAAAATTTCACCATCGTATGTTTCAATTGCTCCGCCAGGGACATCCATTGAAGAAGATCGGATTTTGCTGGTTACATAATCAAAAGAAAGACCATATTTTTGAAGCGTATTTTCCGATATTTCAATCGATATTTCTCTAGGCTTTTTCCCTAACCTTGTTTGGGTAATACTTGGCAAATCACTTACTTCATCTCGGACTTTTTCTGCAATATTTAACAAACTTACTTCATCAACATTTCCATGAACTGCAATTGTTATTACCTCAGGCTGTCCATCAAAACTCTTTACGGTGGGCTTTTCTGCATCATCAGGAAAAGAGGTAATAGCATCAACTAGGGATTTAACTTCATCTTTCACTTCGTCTATGTCATAACCGTTTTCAACCTCGATATTAATTGAGCCATAACTTTCATTAGATGAGCTAGTAATGCGTTTTAATCCATTAATTCCCTGGACTTGCTCCTCAACTTTTACACAGATAGATTCTTCAATATCTTCTGGAGAAGCACCTGGATATAAAACAGATACATTTATAATAGGTATTGTTATATCTGGAAAGACTTCCATTCTTAACCTCGACAAAGTAAAAAGCCCTGCAATAATAATAAATATCATCAGCAGATTTGCCGCTACGGTGTTTAGAATGAACCAACGAATGATGTTTTTCATAAATCTAGTTCTCTCTTACAGGCATACCATCGACATACGAGTCTAATCTGGTGATAAGTATTCGATCGTTTCTTTCTAAGCCATCTGCTATAAAAGCGAAATCGTTTTCAAGTCTAATAACTTCAACTGATTTTTTACGGAGGACAAATTTCTCAACAACCCAAATCATATCATTTTTTACTGAACTTCGAGGGACTATGGTAATATTATTATATTTAAGACCATCAATTTCAGCATTAACAAACATACCAACTTTTAATTTTTGGTTTTCATTTTTAACTGGGATTGTAGCAATAACTGAAATCATCCTAGTCTTGGGGTCAATTTGAGACTCTGACCTTACAATGAAACCATTAGCTTGAAATGTGTCACCACCATAACTAGTTGTCAGTTTGACACTAGGTCTATTATTCTCATTAATAGTCGTCCCATCTAATGGAACACCAAGAAAAGGGATATCTTTATCTGCAATCGGCAACCTCACTTCATAATTCATTGTATTATAAATATCTGCTATTCGAGAGCCAGGAATCAGATTAGCTCCAATATCAACCATTTTTTTTCTAACTCTCCCGTCAAAAGGAGCAACAATATAAGTTCTTTTTAAATTTCGTTTTGCCTGCTCATACGCTGCTTCAGCTGCTGCTAATACTGCTCTAGCCTGCGCAAGCTGAGGCTCTCTCAACGTCAAACTCGAAGCATCTCCCTTACCAACTCTTTTCCATTCTATATTAGCTAGCTTAGACTCAGCATCTTCTCTTTGTAGAGCAAGCCGTGCTTGGAATAAGTTAGATTCTGTTGATATTAAAGCAAGCTCATAATCTCTTTTTTCAATTTTCATTAGAGTATCATCCAAATTAAATCCCGCGCCATCCAGGAAATTTGAGGAAACCCATTCTACTTTTCCACTCACTTCAGATGTCACAAAAATCTCATGCTGCGGCCTGATTGTGCCTTGTGAATTTATCTTGGCTTGTACTTCAGTAGGATAAGCCGCCAAAGTTTCTACGACCTGCGGAATGATTTTAGGTTTTTGAAACTCAGCTTCGGGCTTTAGTTTTACCATTAAGTTAACCACAACAATACTCGTGATTATGATAATGAATGGACTAAGTTTTTTAAAATTAATTTTCATTTTTTTCTCGCTTCATGTTAAAAATTACCCCCGAACGCTA
>CALKMQ010000150.1 GCA_938092125.1 uncultured bacterium | reverse complement strand
AATCCCTATTACATTTTAAATCAATGTTTTAGGGATTTATTATTTTATTAATGTACGGTATTTGTATGGCTACAATATTTTAAAACCTAAAAACTTTCCTTACTGTCTAAATACCTGACGGTGGGGTGGGTTTTGTAGAGTGGTTTTTTCTAGAGCAAATCGTGTCTATCTTTAGATATAACCCAAATTCAAAAAGTGTCAAAAAACAGCTAAAAATCACTAAAAATGGCCAAAAACGAGTCAAAAATGATCAAAAACGGCCAAAAAGTGACAAAAATTGGTCTTTTTTCATTTTAGCGGTTGATGTAATTTTCTTCACTTAGTTTAAAGCGATTTAGCTGTTTTTAATGGGCTTAGACTTCTAAAACACACAAGCGTTATTATTGAAAGGAATAATACCTTAGAAGGGATATATGGGTGTTATACATTCCTTATATTTGTATTGTATCAAGAACGCTTTGCGTACCAACCGATCCTCTCGAGACACGGTGGTTTAGAATACGAGACGCTCGTCTAAATTAATCGAGAAATCATATTCTTTTCTTGTTCATAATTGATGTCTAACTAAAACTAATATTATGGCAGTCTTTTCTGGAGAAGTAACAATCAAAGTGAAGTTCAAGAATCTTAAAGTAGCTGTTGGGTATGGAATGACCTCAGCAATTATCAAACACAAGTGTGTAGAGCAAGCCTATGCTACATCTCCTTGGTCAAAAATGAGAGAGTCTAAAGATGAAAGGTTTGAGGTTACAATTGAAAGAGAAGAGGTCTCTGATTACAAATAATTGAGGATGGAGTTATTGAAGAGGATGATGATGGCTTTTTAATTTGGGCTGATTAGTGAAAAAGATGGTGTGCCGCTGTCCTGTGCCCCAAGCGAAGGGACTGCGGCACATGTAACTTTCTTTTAAAATTCCATCCGAAATACATTCCAGAAATCACATAGCCTTCGCCAAGTCCCCATAACATTGGAGGACTCAGTACTTTAGTCAGCTCCGTTTCACTCATATTTGATTAATTTTATAATCTAGATTTTATTACCGCTCCCTTATTCTATTGCTTGGTTAAACAATAAGATTTCTGTCATTGGCACGGCACCTTATTTTAATAAAGATATCAATTTGAATAGTTTATTTGACAAATAATTCAAAGCAGATCTTTAGCCGTTGATCATTTTAAAGAGGCACAATGGTTGGGTGTATAAGTATACAAGAATATGGAAAGAAAGAGGATCGTCTCCAATTACTTTTAAAAGTTTTGTCTTCAAAACACTAGAACTGCTGATATAATGGTTGGTGGTTCTCTTTTGTCAGAAAAAGAGCGAAAAACGGACACGAACATAAAGCTATTCATGGGTCGATACGGTTTTGAGAGGTTTAAGAATACGGATTAAGAACAACTATTTAGGTATTCTGGATTAATTGGGTCTGTTCGACGCGTCTCATCAAGGATATATTAGATAAAATTAATTTAAAGTAGTGTACTAACCTTACAGCAGCATTTCTATTCTATAATTTACCCCAATCATTTAAAACATGAGTAAACTAAAAAATGGAGGATTCCAAAGTTAGATTCCACCAAATACTAAAAAGATTAGTCTAATTTTGGGCTACATATAAATCATGGAAAAAACAAAAGTCAATTTTCGTTGGGCATTTAAAGAATTTATTTGGCCGAGAAGAAAAATAGTATCCCTAGGACTTCTATTAATAATTATACGCAGTACTGCAGCTTTGGTACTTCCATATGCCAGTAAGAATCTGATTGATGAAGTTATTCCTGCCCAGGATATGGATGCCCTTCGTCTATTGATCAATGTCGTATGTATAGCTCTGTTATTTCAATCTGTCAGTTCTTTTTCTTTAACCCGAATTTTGAGTGTTGAGGCGCAAAGATTGATCTCAATACTACGTGCCAGAGTACAGCAGAAATTATTGACACTTCCTGTTTCTTTTTTTGACAATCAAAAGACTGGAGCCCTAGTTTCCAGGGTGATGACCGATGTAGAGGGAGTTCGAAATTTAGTAGGTACAGGTTTGGTACAGCTCATTGGCGGGAGCTTAACCGCTGTTCTATCCTTGGTTATTCTGATTAGGATCAATGCAACAATGACCTCGTTTGTTCTATTGCCGGTTATTGTTTTTGGTTTTATCGCCCTGAAGGCATTTGGATATATCCGCCCCATTTTTAGGGCCAGAGGAAAAATAAATGCAGAAGTCAAAGGTCGGCTTACAGAAACCTTGAATGGAGTAAGGGTTATTAAGGGATTTAATGCAGAGGCACAAGAAATAAGTGTATTTGAAAAAGGGGTTGATCAATTATTTCAAAATGTAAAAAAGAGTCTGACTGCAACTGCTTTGATCACGAGTTCTTCAACTTTTTTATTGGGACTGGCTTCTGCAGGAATCATGGGAATGGGAGGCTACTTCATCATGCAAAATACAATGACTTATGGCGATTTTGTATCCTTTACCCTTTTTCTAGGTTTTATGATTGCACCCATTGTCCAAATGAGCAATATAGGCAGTCAATTGACCGAAGCTTTTGCGGGTCTTGATCGAACTCAAGAATTACTTTCATTGGAGGAAGAAAATAA
>CALKMQ010000149.1 GCA_938092125.1 uncultured bacterium | reverse complement strand
CCAATCTGATGCATAATTATCATTTGATGGCACTACTTCCATAGCCTTTTCAATAAGGATAATAGCCTCATCTTTTCTTTTACCTTTGTACAAAGCCTGAGATAAATATACCATTTGAGCAATTTCTACATTGCCAGTATTGTAGGCTAATTGTAAATATTTAATGGCTTCTTTATTATTTGGCCAAGATAATATAAACGGGATATATGGAGCCTTATAATGAACAGCACCCAACAAAAGATAGCCTGCGCCATTTTCGTATTCTGAATTAAGTGCAATAATCTTTTCGGAGTGATGTTTCATCTGATCAGCGACACCCTCTTTTGCAGCTGCAAAGATTCCATATTCTTCTGCCCAGCTCCCAAGATTTACAAGGTACCAATATCGGATTTCAACTGAATTTGGAAATTCTTTGATTAAACCTAAGCCAAAATCTTTACCTTTTTTTAAAATCGTTTTTTTAAGAGCCTTGTCTTGCTCGGCAAATTTTCCTTTAAAGTAATATGATTTAAGTAAATATAGTGCGGCTTCTTTATTATGTGTTTCATTGCTCATAACATTTTCAAAATAGGTAATTGCCATCTCAATTTGCATGGGATTTGCTCTATCTTCGATACAGCCTTCATGCCTTTTATTATAATGAGTGACGCCTTTTTGAAAATCTGATTGGCCAAAACAGAAGGCCAGTAATAATGAAATTAGGAGGGTTTTCTCTGTCATCCAGACTAAAAATATTCGATGTAAATAATTTTGATTTCTCGCTTGAAGTAATCCACTTTATCTTCATCAAATAATAAATTGTTAAAGTTTAATTCTAAGTGCAGATGCTCAACAAATGTCCAACGAATCGCAGCATTTAGATATCCACCTCTACTAATTGCTAATGTTTCAGTTGTCATATCATTTTCATTAAGCGCTGCATTATATTCCATTAAAAGTGAAAACTCAGGATTGATTTCTATATCCATTCCAAAAAATAAATTTGGATCTTCATCACCATCATCTATCTCCGTGAAATTGTAACTAACCCCACCATGCATTCCTAAATTACCTAATCCTGTTTTCCAATTTTTACTCGAACTTAAGTAAAAGCCGTAAGCTTTCATGTCATATCTATTAAGTGAGTCTCCTAAGTTAAAATTACCGAAACCCTGAGTATTTAAGCCCATTGCAATACCTGGAGTTGTGATAGACTCATCAACAAGCATATATTTTAAATTAGCTTCTGGTCTTGGGTACCAACGGAGACTATCATCACCTATAAGGTTTGATGAACCATATGATAATCCAAATTGAAAACGATCTGTAATTCCAGCTCTTAAACCTAAAATCATTCCGCCACCATCTTGAATACGCATTCCTAAAGAAAAACTCCCTCGCATTAGGGTAGCTGCTGTTGGGACAGTTATAAGGTCTGTTGGCGGTGGATAGTTTTGCCCTGTAGGATATGTTTGACTAAGCGAAACATTTAAAAATAAAAGTGCGATTATAAAAATTCTTTTCAATAGCTTTTCCTAAACTCAATTGCCTCAGGATAAATTACGTCGCCCATACGCGAGGTCAAAGAACGTACATTATCAAATGGAATAGTTAAAAGACCGTTATTATCTAATAATTTAAATTGAATCCCATTGGTATTTGTACCAATAAAGTCCACTTCAAAAGACTGTCCAGACTTCAATACTAATTGATCAAATTTCGTATTGGGAATAAATGAGTTGTTTGGTGAAATAATTTTCTTCTCTTTTATTTCTTTTCTAATAATATCATATTCATCTAACACGTTTCCTGTTCTTGGAGGAGGTGTTCGATATAATTGGTCTGCTGGGACCATGTCCAATGCAACTTCGGAAACTAGTTCACTATTTTTACCAAACTCCCAAATTTGAGTGACATTAGACATCAAATCAAATTTATAATTAAATCTTCTGATTATGTCACCGGAAGGAAGAGCCCTCCATCTTTCTTCAGAAAGATACCCTAAGTAGTCATAATCCAGTTCAATTTTTCCATACTTCATGCCATCAATCGTCTCAAATATTATTTGAGTAACTAGCTTACCCCTTGGAATGATAAAAGTGGAACGCTGATCTACAAAGTCAATTTCTTCTTTATCAATATAATTAGATTTTTGAAATTCAATGCTCCAGGGTTCATTATTGCTATATACAACTAATTTTAAAAACTCACTCTTACTATTTACCTCTCCTTTTTGTATCAAAACTTTATTACTATTATACTCCATTATTTCTCGTTTTTTCAAACTGCCATTGGAAATATAATATTCGAGCTTTACGGGCAAATTTCGATCATTGAAATATGCAGTAAGATGATCATACCCCCTACGATTTGTTGCTTTCATTGGTACGTTAGCAATGAAATCTTTTTCATTTGCATAATAACGTAAATATGATATTTCATCAGCTAGACTAAATTGCATAGTCACTAAAAAACAAAATATTAAAGAATTTTTCATGGTACAAATCTCCAAACTACTGGACGATGATCTGAAATTATTTCGTCATATCCAGAAATATAATCACCAAGTCTAATTGTTTGCACATCACCGGAGCCCTCTTTTTCAAATAAATCTGCAGATATCATTATATGATCTATAAAGCTCGGGTAGCTCGGAAAGGAGTCATAAATATTTGTACTTGAATGAGCATTATCATAAGTTACATACCTATAGTTATCATTATCTTCTAAAAAGATATTAAAAGAATTTTGATTATAACTATCTGATATATCATCATTCCAATCTCCAACCACAATATGATTAACAATACCAGACTGAA
>CALKMQ010000148.1 GCA_938092125.1 uncultured bacterium | reverse complement strand
CTGGAATTACGATGATAGCCCTCTCAAAACAAACCAATTTTATAATAATGTTGATGATGACTATCAAAATCAACTTGGCCATTCTGAGACAGCTGATGCTGCGGCCACTGCAGTATTAAATGTTATTGATCAGAATTTAATTAATATGGGCGAGTCACTTCGTTATTCAAAAGAAACATACCTCGCTTTTAGGAGTGCACTTCTCGATAATAACTTTAGTAGCGTAGACCTTTATAATGCGAAGCTTGGCGAAAGAACTGTGGAGCATGTTTACTTTACAAGCGCTTATGATGATGATGGGGTCTATCATCCTTTTATGGTGATTGCAACCCATAATGCTCCTTCAGGTCCTCAATTTTTAATTGATGTTGCTAGGCCTCCGGGAGACGGGACACCAGGTACTAACTATGATCAGCAAACGGTTACTAGAAATGCTGTTTTAGAACAAAAGTTGGTCAAGATTCCATTGAAAGATTATGGTTTAGTCTCAACGTTATTGGACAATGATTTAACTCCTTATGGAACGCTAGGGTCAGATGCAAACCTTTCAGAATCTAATTGGGATGTTGATAATTATACAAGTTTATCTTCCACTGGAATTGCTGTTGATGGCGTAATTATTTATCCTTCTTCGAACAATGTATTAATTTATGCTTCTTTAGCGGCAGAGATAACTTCAACCGGTATTCACGTTGGTAGGGGTATGGGTTTTCATTATCATGCAGATGGTCACGGTTTTAATGGCAATGGGATTAATCTTTACAATAGTAATGATTATATAGGACATACTCACCCACCATTAATTGGTTTTTTATTCGATGGAATCGCACTTTTTGGAAAAAATGATGAGGGGACTACTCAGCTAGATGGAGTATCTGAAACTCTTGATGAATATGGTGGTCATACTCATGATGATTATGGCTATCACTATCACGCTCATTCAGGTATAGTCACTCAGCAAAATGGGCCGAATACGCACACATTTAATCAGAATTTTTTACAAAAAGGAGCATTTAAAGGTTTGATTAATGATGTACCTGGATTTTTAAATGTGAATACGAATCAGTTCATGGACAGTGATATTAAACGGTATGTTGGTGGTTCTGGAACTTCTCAGCTAAGTGCAACAGAGCCTGATAATGCTCTCGTGCCAAATTCATTCGTACTCTACCAAAACTATCCAAATCCTTTTAATCCAGTTACAAGAATTAAATACGATATTGCAGAAAATTCTAATGTTTCTGTTAACGTATATAATATGATGGGAGAAAAAGTTGCTACATTGGTAAATCAATATCAAAATGCAGGATACTATTTTACAAACTGGGATAGTAGAAATGACCTAGGAATTTCAGTATCAGCTGGTTTATATATCTACCAAATAAAAGCAGGAAAATATGTGCAAGGAAAGAAATTAATTTTGCTTAAGTAATAAATAAAACAATGATTATCTACACTAGATAATTATAAGTACAGCATAACAAAAATTATAATTCCTGTTATTGAAACATAGAGCCAAATAGGAAAAGTGATTTTGGCAATTTTTTTGTGCTGCTGAATCTGTAGCACCATTCCTCTATAAACGCTTAGCATTGCAAGTGGTAAGATAGACATTGCAAGTAAGATATGCGTTAAGAGGATTGGGTAATATATAAAGGTAAGCTCACCGGTGTATGGTTTGGGACCGCTTTTAAACCAGTGGTAAACAACATAGCTAACAAGAAACAAAGCAGAAGTAAAAAAAGCAGAAAGCATTATAGTTCTGTGCTTCTCTCGTTTTTTTTGTCTTATTAAAATATATCCAACTATGAGTAAGGCGGTTGTAACCAAATTCAAGAACGCGTTTACGTAAGGAAGTCCAGAGACGTCTATTGCACCTTCAATGCCATCTGGCCTTGGGCCAAGAATTAAAAATCCTACGGCTAAGCTTAGAACTGCTGATAAAATGTAAATTATTTTTAACCAGAAATTTTCTTTTTCCATAGCCAACTATCTATTTAGATCGATGAAAATAATGACCAAAAGAGCAGGTAGATATACAACCGAGGTCTTAAGTAACAGTTTTGCATTATCAACCGTTGTATTTCTTAAAAGAGGTATTCCAGAAATTAGATAAGCAATGCCTAATGCTAGTGCTCCCCAGAAATAAAAATTACCTAAAATTCCAGTTACAACAAAAAATAGGGAAACTGGTATCAGTAAAAATGCGTGCCATAATATTTGCCGATTTGTTCTAAAATTTTCTTTTTCAATTACTGGAAGCATTTTAAATCCTGCTTTCGCATAATCTTTTTTGCACATTAATGCAATTGCATAAAAATGAGGATGTTGCCATAAAAATAAAATAGAAAAAAGAATCCAAGCATTAGGATCTAATTGATTTGCTACTGCAGCCCAACCACCCAGAGCAGGCATCGCGCCTGGAATAGCACCAATTGTGGTATTAAGCCATGTGATTCTTTTGAGCGGAGTGTAAACAAAAATATATAACAATACAGTAAAGAGGCCAAGTATTCCGCTTAGTAAATTTATTGCAATGCAAAGAATTAATAGTCCAACGATAGACAGGATCAATCCAAAGTAAAGTGCAGTTGGAGCCATTATTAGTCCAGACGGAATTGGTCTAGATTTTGTTCTATCCATTAATTTATCAAGGTCTCTTTCTACATAATGGTTAATTGCACCGGCTCCACCAGACAAAAGTGCAGTTCCAAACATTGTTAAAAAGAAATTATAAACATTTGTATTTCCATTGTTGCCTAGGTAATAGCCCAATGCTGTAGAAACTAGTATGAGCATGGTTATTCTAGGCTTTGTCAGCTCAAAAAATGCACTAAGTTGATTTTGTGCTTTTAGTGGTTTTCTCTTCATGCATTTTTACTAAAGTTTTTTAAAAAAGAATTTATATGATTTCTAAGTATTGATATACTGCCTTTATCTGTTCCATTATAATACTGTCTAATATTGCCTTCTTCATCGATTAATACAAATTTAACTGAATGGCCTGCGGGCAAGCTCTCGGACATGAACATAAACCCTTCTCTGTTAAGTTTTTTAACACTCTCCATATCTGTTCTAAGAAATTTCCAACGGTCATCGTTTACACCGTTTGCATCAGCATATAATTTTAAAACATCTTGGGTGTCGTATTCTGGGTCTACTGAGATAGATATAAATTGCAAATTTGGATGGAGCTTATATTGTTTATAGAGCGTGCGCATATTACTTGACATAATGGGGCAAGGTCCAGGGCAACTAGTAAAAATAAAATCAAGAATAGAAATTTTATTTTTTAAGCTATCCTGATTAAACGGTGTTCCATTATGGCTGGTCATAGAAAAGTTAGGTACTTTTTTTATAATTGCTGGAAGTTCCTTTATGGAATCATTCGCTTTTGATATAACCCACGTCGCACTAATACCGAGAAAGCTGATAATAGTAACGACGGAAATAATATAGCTTTTCTTGATCATGGTTCCAGTGAAATTTTCCAAAAGGTAAATACCGATACAGCTAATCCAATTAAAAGGGATGAAAACCACATGTGGAATAATTGCATGAGCGGCTTCACATCAAAGAAGACTAATGATTCTCCAAGTAGTATTTGAGTAACCATCAATATTATTATAAAGTTAATTGAATTTATCATAAATGGCGATGACTTGAATTTAATATTGTAAACAATCTTTCTTAAGTAAAGTGTAAGGCCTAATAATGAAAATCCTAAGATAGTATGGATGTATTTAAATGGTCCTAACATTTTTAGTAAAATAATACTTTCAATAAGGGGGTTGTCTTTTCTGCTCATATCAAGACCTCCTCTAATTTCTGTTCCAATGATTATTTCAATAAAAAGGCAAACCAATATTCCAACTATGACGTTTTTTAGATGAGGGTGATAGTTACTGAATTTTTCAAAATTACCAACAATAAGATAATATGAATGTATAGAGCTGTAAATAATAAGTCCAATAATTATTAGAGCAAGTAGTAAATGAATAGTTATTGTTATTGGGTCAAGTACCGTATCTACTAATTTAGCTCCAACCCAGCCTTCAAGAAGTGTCAAGAAAAAAGCAGCAGTTATGGATAACAAAACATTTTTAGACTTTTTAAAATGTAGATAACCCAGTACAAATGTTATCAAAATAATGAAACCTACTAAAGCGCCAAAAAGTCTATTAAGGTATTCGACCCATGCGAGCACTAAATTGAATTTTTCTGGGTCAATGTAATCAGGTAATTGACTTAAGCTCGTTGGTGGGATCCACCTCCCAAAACATCTTGGCCAATCAGGGCAACCCATTCCCGCGCCAGACACTCGCACGAGTCCGCCTATAAATATAAGAAGGTATGTAAATACCATTGATAAAATTGAAAATTGAAAATATCTTTGCATATTTAAGGTTATAAATTATGTATCAAACGCCCAATAAATCTCAGTACTTTTATTATCGTTTTATAATTGACCTTTATGGTAATATTGTGTCTAATATTTTATAACAATTATTTAATTTAATTAAACAATGTCGAAACCTTTAAATCAAATTGAACTCGGTACTTCATGTTTTGTGAAAGAGTCAGGGCAACCAGGTACTCTGCAAAGAATTTTCTATTACCCAACTAAATATTTAGTTAAAACTGATGATGGTGAATTCCAATATTATTCAACCCATGAAATTACATTTGAGGGTTATGATCGACCAAAAACCAGTCTAAGTATTCCAGATGTTCCTTATGATGGGGTTGGTTCGAATTATGCTGTGTGGGTACCTTTTCAAGCGGAAAGTCAGGTTGAGCATCATTTCTTGAGCAGTAAGCAGATTGTATGGGAAATGATTACTTCGCTAGAATTATATAATGTTTGGTTTGATGGCATTCAGAGAGCTATTCCAGACGTCACTTCTGAACGGTATGTTCATCAGTTCTCTTTTGATAAGTTACCTTTAAAGCCCGGGGCTTATTTTAAAATAAGACCAGCTACCTTAGCTCCCTGGTTTAGATGTAGAATTATTACAATAGAGAAAGAAAAAGAATTTGGTTTTGATTTTCAGATGAATCCTTTTTATAGTGAATACGTCTCTTTTAAGATTGAAGAATCTAAAAATGGTGTTTTTGTTATTTGCAATAGATTTAGCAAAGGGCCATTATCGTTCCTTGCTCTTATTAATTGGAACAAAGGAAAATCAAAAATTTTACAGAAACTTGCCGAAATTACGCCTACCGTTGAATTAAATGAGGACGATAGTTCTAATGTTACAGATAGTTCAGCAAAAGAACCTCAATTTAATAGAGAACAAACTATCGCTTTTGTTGTGAACAAATCTTTGGATGGCGATAATGACCCTTTAAATGCCTTATCGGACAAAGTCACTCGAGGAAAAGCAAAAGCATTTTTAGTTAGAATTAAAAGAGGTTCAGCTGAAAGGCCGGCTATGCCGGATCTAAGCCAAGCTATACCTGCTTCGGTGCAAAGTAATGCTGAATTATCGCAAGAACAGACAATTGCTCTAGTAGTTAATAATTCTTTAGACGGTAATAATGACCCTCTAAATGCAATTAAGGATAAAGTAACCAGAGGTAAAGCCAAGGCTTTATTAGTTAAAATTAAGCGTGGTGCTGCTGAGAGGCCTCCATTGCCAGATCTCTCTCCATCGGCCGAACCAAGTCAAGGCTCAGAAGAGATTGAGCTTACGCCAGATCAGGTCTTCGCTATTGCCGTAAACAAAGGCGCAGATGGTGATATGGAAGCAGTCAATGCAATTGAGGATAAAGTAACTAGAGGTAAAGCTAAAGCCTTGTTAGTTAAAATTAAAAGAGGCTCTGCTGAAGTTCCTCCAATGCCAAATATTTCACCGTCAAAAAAACCCCGAGCTAATGAAAAAAAAACAGAAACTGAAGACGAAATGATAGAAAGACTGGTTGCTGTTGGCCTGGGAGGAGATATGGAAGAAATTAATGCTTTAGAAAGCAGGATTTTGCGAGGAAAAATAAAAGCTGCAATTGTAAAAGCAAAGAGGAAGAAATAATCGTTATGGATGACGAAAAGTATTATCGCATGTCCTTCTCTCAGCTTTTTTCACTTGTAATTTGTACGTTACTGCTTATCATTTATGTCTCTCTAGTTACATGGGTGCTTTAAAGTTTGAATTTTGATTGGTTTACAATGTCTTGGTTGCAGCAAAATCTTGAATGGGCGGTTGGACTTTTATTAGTAAGTATTATCATTTTGTTTTTTTTCCCACTTTTGTTAGGTCATCAGCTTAAAGAAGAAGAAGATAAAAAATGATTAGCACGAATGGATCTCTGCCAATAATATCAATCTTAATTTTAATATTCTCGATGCTCCTTATTTCAGAAGTTTTTAAGTTGAAAAAGATACAAAGGAGATTGGTTAAAAAATTTGAAATCCTCCGCAAAGATTTCGACTCGTTTAAAGATGAAAAATAAGATTAGACTATTGAGTTTTTTTTAGTATTTCTAAGTAATTTAGTTAATGGAAGATTTAAAAACAGACCAACAAAAGAAGAGTGAAAACAGCAGGATATATGTCCTCTTTTATTCCTTCTTTTTGATACCTTTTATGATTGCTGTTTTTGGAGCGGTATTCTTCTTGCTATTCAAATTTGTTACTTACGAAACAAACGATGTTGAAAAATTATTAAACCAAGTAAAAATCGGATCTGCCTCTAAAAGATGGCAGTCAGCATTTGAGCTTGCCAAGGTTCTAAATAATCCTGATAAAGAACCATTATCCTCTTCTTTTAAGGATCAGCTTTCTTCGGCTTACGCACGGTCTATTCATGATGATCCTCTGGTTAGATCTTATTTGGCAATGGCCATGGGAGCAACGCAAGATACAATATTTGGACAGAATTTAATTTTGGGATTAAAAGATGAAAGCATTGAAACGAGAATTGCAGCGGTTCAAGCGCTGGGTATGATCCAATATTCTCCTGCGGTAGATCCTATAAATAGTTTAATCCAAGGTGCGGATACAGAAACTGAAAGATTATCAGCTACAATATCTCTGGGCATGATTGGAGATAGGAAAGCGATTCCTTTTTTAGAGAACTTGCTTGAGGATGATGAGGCAAACATTCGATGGGATGCCGCAATCGCTCTAGCCAAAATGGGAAATAATAGCGGTGCATATATAATTGAAGGTCTATTAGATAGAGATTATTTAAATAAATTTAGTCAAATTGACCCTATTGAACAAAAAAAGGTTCTAATGGTGGCAATAAAAACTGCTTCAATTTTGTTTGATAAAAGGTTTGAAGATGATTTAATTTCTTTATCTAAAAATGATGCAGATCTTAGAATTAGAGATGCTGCAATAAAAGCTTTAGAAAATAATTATAGTAATGGAACCAATTAATTATGAGTGAGCCGAAAGATAATACTGCACCGAGAGCAGCGGTAGGTGCTGTGAGCAAAGGTCGTAAGACAACAATGGAAAGACGCAGTTTTTTTAGCTGGCTTGCTGTCGGTTGGATAGGTTTTATAGGAGTAACCGGAGGTTTTTTTACAATCATACTTCGTTATTTATATCCGAATGTGCTTTTTGAGCCGCCTCAATCTTTTAAAATAGGCTTTCCAGACAAATTTGCTCCAAACTCTGTAGATATTAGTTATAAAAAAGATTTTAATGCTTGGATTGTAAGAGATGATGAATCAATTTTTGCGCTTTCCACAGTTTGTACCCATCTAGGATGCACTCCTAATTGGCTTGCTACAGATAATAAATTTAAATGTCCTTGCCATGGAAGTGGCTTTAGAATGACAGGAATACATTTTGAGGGTCCAGCGCCTCGTCCTCTTGAGAGATTTAAAATCGGGGTTGCTGATGATGGCCAAATTCTTGTTGATAAAACCAAAAGTTATAAGTGGGAGAAAGGAGAATGGGAGAATAAAGATTCTTTCTTAAAGGTTTAGAAATGAGCGATAAAAACGATAAGTCATTATTAGAAAAAATGGAAGAGTCCCAGGTTTGGAAGTCAATCATACGATCTGGTATTCCTCGCACAAGAAGACAGCGTATGCACGCAATTCTTGGCAGCGTCTTTCTCCACTTACATCCTGCCCGCTTGCCTAAGCATGCTGTTAAAGTTGGTTATACATGGTGTATGGGAGGATTGTCTTTTTTTCTTTTTGTCAATCTAACTATTACCGGAATATTACTTATGTTTTATTACCGGCCTACAGTTGAGTATGCATTTACGGATATAATTGATTTATCCGAGCAAGTTCCATTAGGTATCATGAGAGAATTGCATCGTTGGGCAGCTCATTCAATGGTTCTAATTGTGTGGCTTCATATGGTAAGAGTATTTATGACTGGATCTTATAAGCCTCCTAGAGAGTTTAATTGGGGTATTGGTGTTATATTAATGGTATTGACGATGTTACTCTCATTTACAGGTTATTTATTACCGTGGGATCAATTAGCAATTTGGGCTGTAACTGTTGGTTCAAATATGGCGAGAGCTACCCCTTTCCTTGGTAATGAAGGTCCTGGTGCAGCTCTTCTAGCAATTGGTGATATTAATCTAGTTCATGTGGGTTCAGATGTGAGGTTTGCACTTCTGGGTGGACGTTTTGTTGGGGAAGCAACTCTTTTAAGATTCTATGTTCTTCATTGTATAGCAATCCCATTCGTTGCGATGATTTTCATGGCTGTCCATTTTTGGAGGATTAGAAAAGATGGAGGTATCTCCGGTCCTTTATAAGAGGTTCTTGAGTTTCTAGATACAATGAACATAACCGCATTAAAATCATTAATTGATGCTCTCTCTGCGCCGACGATTAGTTTTACAATATTAACCGTAATATTCCCTTTTATTTTTCCACCATCAGACTGGTTTGAAAAAATTCATAGAAAGTCCGGTTTGTGGAGAATTTGGACAAAATTAGGTGGCGTTATAGGAATGATTTTAATCACTGCATTTTTTGTGATTGGTTATTTTGATCCATATTTTAATAAAACTTTAACAAAAGCTGATAATTTCCCAATAGTTTTAATGATTTATTCAATGTGGTTTTATATTTGGTTAGGTATGTTTAAAGCCTATAGGAACGATATTAGGTTAGACCAAGGTCTCAAGCCAAATGAGTATAATGACCCGGATGATAAAGTATTGGTTTGGCCTGATTTAGTTTATATTGAGTTTATTGCTTTAATATTATTTCAAGTTTTTTTAATCGTTTGGTCTATAATTGTAGCTGCTCCAATTGAAGAGCCTGCTAATCCTGCTGCTACTCCGAACCCTTCAAAAGCTCCATGGTACTTCCTAGGTTTACAAGAAATGTTAGTTTACTATGATCCATGGATTGCAGGTGTACTACTCCCGACATTTATTATTGTTGGATTAATGGCAATACCCTACGTTGATATTAATAAGAAAGGTGATGGTTATTACTCCTTTAGAGAAAGAAGGGTAGGTATGTTTATTTTTATGTATGGTTGGGTTGTGTTGTGGTTATTCTTAATTATAATTGGAACTTTTTTCAGAGGTCCTAATTGGAACTTTTTTGGACCATTTGAATATTGGGACATTCATAAAGTAGAAGCTCTAACAAACGTAAATTTATCTGAAATATTATGGGTAAAATGGTTTAACCAGGGACTTCCGTCAAACATACTCATTAGAGAAGGCTTGGGATTCGTGATAACTGGATTATACTTATTTGTTTTGCCTGTTGTTTTAGCGAAGACTTATCTAAAAGATATGTATGCAGCTTATGGCCCTACCAGATTTGTAACCATAATGATGTTGGGGCTTGTTATGCTTGCACTGCCAATTAAAATGTACCTTCGTTGGGTTTTTAATCTCCAATACATAATCGCCATACCAGAATGGTTTTTTAATATTTAATGTTGAGTAGAGAAGATGTTTAAAAACGACGAACGATATTGGGATATTAACTTACTAAATAAATGGTTCGCTATTTCATCCCTAGTTTTTCTTGCCGTAATTGTTTGGATGTTTATTGATGATAATGACGATGAATTCAAAGAATATCAAAGGGAGTTTAGAAAACTACAAGTAGATATTACCAAAAGTAAATTAGATGAGGAACAGTCTCTAGTTGAAGGAAGGGCTGAAGAGTTTGAAGCAGCACTTGCTGAAGCTGTAAAAATATTTGATCAAAAGTCTGAAAAAGTAAAAAATATAAATAGTGATTTAGGCGAGCTTAGAGCAGGGTTTTATAATATCAATCTTAATTATTCTGCGAAGAAAGCGAAGTTAGATGTCTTAAAATTCGAATTAGAAAGCGCTAATCTCAAAGGTGGTAATGCATCTGATGAAATCAGACGTGATTATGAACAAAAATTAATTGCTTTTGCTGAAATCAAACTTAATAAAGAACAATATGAACTTGATATTTCAGCTCTAGAAAAAGAACTTAAAGGCCTGAAAGCAGATATTAAATCTGCTCAGAATGAAAGGGATAAGGTGCTCAAGCAGGTTGATCTTGCTCAAAATAAACTTTCACTTTTGGATAGATCGGAGATGTCTTTCATGAATAAGCTCGGTGACATTGTTCGAGATCTTCCTATTTTA
This sequence comes from uncultured bacterium, assembly GCA_938092125.1. Classification (GTDB taxonomy): domain Bacteria; phylum Fidelibacterota; class Marinisomatia; order Marinisomatales; family UBA1611; genus TMED80. The sequence goes on along the minus strand of CALKMQ010000148.1, from coordinate 12,090 downwards.
GACTTTATGGATCCTTATTATAGAGTAAAGCAAACAGTTGTCAAAGATGTGTTATATGATGTCAATTTTACTGCTATGCCCGCTGTAGACCGCTGCACTAGCTGTCATTTAGGAATAGCAAACCCTGATTTTAAAAATGCTGAACAGCCTTACACCACGCATCCAGATTTAGATCTTTACCTAACTAGCAAATCACCGCACCCTGAAGAGTCTTTTGGTTGTACATCTTGTCATTCTGGTAGAAGCAGAGGTACATCATTTATTTCATCAGCTCATACGCCTAATACTCCTCAACAGAAAAAGGAATGGAAAGATAAGTATCATTGGAAACCCGTGAAGCATTGGCTGCAACCAATGTTACCAACCAGATATACTCAAGCTAGTTGTTTTAAGTGCCACCAAAACACTAGCGATTTAGCTGGTGCAGAAAAAATTAACTTAGGGCTTACACTTATCGATCGATCAGGTTGTAACGGTTGTCATGTTTCTGGCAATTGGGAGGCAAAAGGAAAATCAGGTCCAGATTTAAGAAAATTAAATGAAAAATCTCATCCTGATTGGGTCTCAAAGTGGATTAAAAATCCTCGTAGCTTTAGATATAACACTCGTATGCCTCATATTTTTGAGCAAGCAAATCAGGAAAAACCTAATATTGCTAAACGTAACATAACTGAAATAGCTTCAATTACTCATTATTTATTCGAAGATAAAGAAGTAAAAAAATCTATAAATCCGTCTAAGTATTTAGGAAATCCTTCTAATGGCCAAAACCTTTTTAATGCAATCGGATGTATGGGATGTCATGTAAAAGAGCAAGACCCTTCTCTTGCTCCGGATCCTTCTACATTTAAAGAGCTTACAAAACTTCAAGGCCCAAATCTGATTGGGATGGGTTCAAAAGTCACGCCAGAATGGTTATTCAACTGGCTCAAAAAGCCGCATGAATATATGCCGTCTACAAGAATGCCAGATTTGCGATTGAGCGACAGCGATGCTAGAGATATTACTGCTTACCTTTATGATAACAAAAATTATGATTTTGACCAATTAGATGCTCCATTAGCAGATGATGAGGTGCTTGACGAACTTACTTTAGATTGGTTGATGAAAATGAATCCTGAAAAGTACGCAATTGAAAAAGCATCAAAGATGAGTAAAAATGATAAAATGTCATTTGTCGGCGAAAAAAGCATCAGGCATTATGGTTGTTATGGCTGTCATAACATAGATGGTTTTATGGATGCTAAGCCTATCGGTGTTGAAATAACGCAAGAAGGTTCTAAGCCCGTGGATAAATTTGATTTTGGTCTTTATCATGATATACCTCACACTATCCATGATTGGATTGAAAACAAATTACGCACTCCTAGAATCTATGATCGTGGTAAAGAGAGTGCGCCTCTAGATTTATTAAGGATGCCTAATTTCCATTTTTCAGAAGAAGAGATTGAAGCCGTTACCATGGCAGTACTTTCCTTTAACACTGACAAAGTTGGAGAGTCTCTATTAGCTCACAAAAAAGTACCCGAAAGTAATAAAGAGGGCCATCGGTTAGTCAAAAAGTATAACTGCCAAGGATGTCACTTGATTGAGAATCGAGGAGGACAACTAGTTGAGCAGATTGGCTCTCCTGAGTATGGACCTCCAAATCTCCATTCTCAAGGTCGAAAAACAAATCCTAATTGGTTGATTAAATTTTTTAATAATCCAATGACTGTCCGTCCAAACCTCCAAGTAAGGATGCCTAGCTTTCATCAAATTGATGATCGTGAATGGGATACTATTATTAAATACTTTCAGAGTATCGACGATGAAAATACTGGTTATAGAGCGCCGCATCAATACGTAGAGAGTAGTAGTAAATTTAAAGCAGGTGAAAAAGTTCATGAGATAGGTGCTTGTAACAACTGTCACTTCTATGGCACAAAATTTCCAACACAGGTCGCTTCGACGTGGGCTCCTAATCTTGCTCTTACTAAAGAGCGTCTTAACCCAGAATGGGTTGTTGATTGGCTTAGAAATCCTCAAGAAATTATGCCTGGGACAAAAATGCCAGCTCCTTACTTGCCTACTCCTGATGTTCTTGAAACCAGCGATGCTACAGATGTCTGGGGCAAAGATCTTGTTAAACTCAAAGGAAACCAAGAAGCTATGCTTGAAGGCCTTAGAGATTACATGTGGAATATTAAAGGGAAAGTAGACATTAGCGATGAGGTAAAAGAATATTTTGATGAAAATGGTTATGATTTTTCAGATGGAAATGATGAAGATGATGATGATGAAGACTGGGGCGATGATGATTGGTAAAATAATTATTATTCGTTCCGCTTCACAAACCAAGCGGAAAGGATTTTACAAATTAGAGTAAAATATTAATTTATTTCCAAAGGGGTCTTTAATTATCATTTCCATAGTACCCCAATCTTGTTTTATTATGCCTGGCCTTGAATATTTATACTTCTTTTTGAGTAATTTTTCTTGAAATGATTTAAGATTATCTATTTCTATTCTTATAGATGCGCCTGGGCTAGAATCACCATGATGTTCTGAAAGATGTAATTCAAAATCACCCTTTTTAAATCCAAGATATAATGGAAGTTCTTTTGCAAACCTATGCTCAAATGCAATTTCAAATTCTAAAAAATCAACATAGAACTTTTTTGCTTTGTCTTCATCAAAACTTCTTAAAATGGGTGTCGTGCTTTTAATCTTCATAATTAATAATTATTTGTCATTCCGCCCATAAAACCAAGCGGAAAAATTAATACACAATTCTAATTATATTTGCTTTGTTAATATATGCATGCTTCAATATTATTACCATCAGGGTCAATAATAAATGAAGCATAATAAGTTTCACCATATACAGGTCTAAATCCAGGTTTTCCATTGCACTTTCCCCCTAATTCTAATGCCTTTTGGTGAAAAAGTTTAACAGTCTTTTTATTACAAACTTTAAATGCGATATGTACATTTGAATTAGGAGGATGCATACTATCTGTTTGTACAATTTCAAATTCAGGGTCATCTTTTATACCATATCCTCGAAAAGGGTCATTATCTTTACCTAATACAGTTTTATATCCAATAATTTGTAATAAAGAATCATAAAAGATTTTACTTTTTGAAATATTTTTAACACGTATTGTAATATGGTCAATCATAATTAATAATTATTTTATAAATTTTACATAATTATTTAATTCTTTTCCTACTTCGCCAGCTAACCATTCATCACCTTTCCAAACTTTAAGAAGTTTTCTACCTGGTCCAATTAATACGGATCTAAGATTGTGTCCAATATTATTTTCCTCGATACCCCAGTATGAAGATCCTACTTCAGAGGTTAGAGTATATAAATCACTAATATTTTTTACACTAGACCATACCATCCAATTTGGAAATTCTTGTATTATGCTTCCGTAAAATGAATCGAGTACTAGTGGAGTGTCATAAATGTAATCAAAACTGACCATAATAAATTTCAGCTTACTATAATCTTTGAATTTTCGAGCTAGCACACCATTTTTTATTACGATTGCTGGACACATATTAGGCACAGGACATCTTGTGAAAATAAATGAAATAAAAATATAATTATCTCTGAATTGATTTAGACTGGTAGAATCTCCCTTAGTATCGATAAAGTTAACTTCGCTTAATTTCTGTCCAATTTCTTTTTGTTGGTATTCATCTTCTTCCCAGAATTCATCTTCTTCAAATTTTAAAGAACTCTCTCCAAGTTTCTTAAAATTTTCTGCATAACTAGTTCTTTCTGTTATAATAAAGTCAAAACTGATGCTATCGTATTTAGTTACATTTTTTAAAATAGTTTTGTTTTTAATTTTGAATGGCATGACCATTGGCATCATAAATCCACTTATAGAATCGTGATCTACTAAAATTGATTTTTCATTTTCATCTATTTCAAGTACAACACCTGTGACTTCATATACTTTATATGCTTCTGAGCATGAAAAAAGTAATGGAATGAATAAATATATAATTTTCTTTTTCATTAAAAAAAAAGGCGAACAATTTGTCCGCCTTTTATATTCTATTATTAAGTTATTTATTTTTTCTTTGGTCTTGAAAAAGTAAAGTCTTTTGTTACTGATCCTGATCCGACCGTGATTTTGTCAACAATGACTTTTTTCTTGAATTTTTCTTGCCAACAAACCACTTCATATGTTCCTGCTGGTACGTTCTTAATTTGATAATTACCATTTTCGTCTGTTACAGAGTAATATGGATGATCAGAAACTAAGACCCAAGTTTTCATCCATGGATGAACATCGCATTTAATGTAAAATGGGTCTTCGGACTTATCAAATTTCGCTTTCTTCTGTTTTACAACTTTTGGCATAGCAAAGTTAAACTCTTTATTTTTTTTTGGTATCGAGTGAATATTATGTAATGTGGCATCACTGTTTTTAATAAGTAATTCTTGGCCTGCTTGTATACCAAAAACATGTGGAGTATAAATACAGCCTTTTTGATCTAACTCAACTACTTCTTTTGGTATGCTACCATTGTATTTAACATTTCTAAGGTATACGATGCTTTCAGCTAGTTCTCCCTTTGAATTGACTTTGAAACTTTCAGAAAACACTTTACCTGAATGAGATGACCCGCAAACTGGGTCAGCATCCATTCGCAGAGGTCTTTTCTTTGGTGGTTTTCCATCGTATTTAACTTTTCCAATGATATCTCCGGCATTTGCATCTGTTATAAAGCAAAAAAGTATGAGAATTGTTAGGATACTTTTGAATATATTCATATTAAGAATTCCTTTTGTTGCGTTAATTATGTATTAAATCTATTACAAACTAGATAATGACTTCAATACTATTAACGTTATTGCAAATCATATCAACACTTATTGATTTTTGAGGTTTTAGATTATGTACTCTTTTATGGTTATATGTTATTTATTAATGGTGGTTAATTTTTTCGCTATTACACTTTGCGGTTTAATGGGCATTTATGACATATCATTTTTCGGAGCGAATCACGCCCAATTTGGACTTCTCGCAATTTTATTATTTGTATTTACTGAGACGCTTGTCATGTATTTTTTTATTGCGACAGCAAAAAGTATAAAAAATATTTTAATAGAAAGTAATAGTTCAATGTCTGAAGAGCTCTGGATCAGAATTAAAAATATCAAAAATATTATTTTTCCTCAAACAATGTTAACAATTACATTAATTGGAGCATTGTATATTTTCTATTTTGGCTATGTAGCCTCTAATGTAAATAATTCTGATTTTGCCTTTTCTTGGATTTCTTTTCCTTTTTTTATTTTATGCTACTTGCATCATATCTGGACTCTAAAAGTGAAAAATGAATCTTTTAAAATGCAAGTTGGTGTGATTAAGGATTTAACGAATAATTCTTAAAAAAATGTATTACATGGCAAAATCACTTCAGCTTCTTGGTATTTTTTCTATACTTATTGGCGTGGTAGTCAAATACCCCAAATTAATGGATCCTAAATTATTATTGGCGTCAATTATTATATTTGGTTCTGGGATGGCTATTGAAAAATATTTACTTAAATAAGTAATTATTTTATGTGATTTTTTTGCCTTAGAGTGATAAATTTATATATAATAAAAATTATAATAAATATGGCTAAATATAATCATTTAAAAGGTATTCCTGAGTTACCTGATTCTCCGAACATTAAAAAGAAGAGGCCTAAATCTGTAGCTGTCGTTGATGAAGACAACTGCACGGGCTGTCAGGCGTGCGTTCCATTTTGTCCAGTAGATTGTATTGAATCAGTTCCGAAAGAAAAGTATGGTATCCCAATTCCGCCCGTTCAAATACGTTTTGACGAGTGTATTGGCTGTGTAGTTTGTGCTAGGGTTTGCACGAAAATGACTTGGGATGCAATAAGAATGATTGATACAGATACTTTTGAAGATTTGTACGGAATGAAAATAAATTAAGTCAAAACTATCGGAGCAATAAATTGTATTCAAATTCTAATAATCACGATCATCATGAAGAAAATTTCATTCAGAAATATATATTTTCTGTTGATCACAAAGTAATAGGGATACAGTATGGTATAACTTCTTTATTGTTTTTGTTGTTTGGTTTTTCATTGATGGCAATAATGCGGTGGCAGTTAGCATACCCCGGAACAGAAATTCCTATTGTTGGTTTTATTTTTGGTGAGGGCGGCGTTTTAGCATCTGAACAGTATAACTCACTTGGTGCTATGCACGGTACTATTATGATTTTTCTTGGAATTGTTCCACTAGCAGTTGGAGCATTTGGGAATTATTTAGTTCCTCTTCAAATTGGTGCTGTTGATATGGCATTTCCCAAATTAAATGCTGCTAGTTACTGGACATATTTTGTTGGTGGCGTAATCATGATTTCTAGCTTTTTTATGCCTGAGGGAGCCGCAAGGTCTGGTTGGACTTCTTACCCACCACTTTCTGTTTTTGAAAATGGTCAAACGATATGGCTTATTTCAATGATCTTTTTAATAACCTCTTCTTTATTAGGTTCTATGAATATTATTGTTACAATTGTTCAGTTGAGAGTTCCAGGCTTAACTTGGATGCGTCTTCCTCTTTTTACCTGGGCGCAGTTTGTAACCTCTTTTCTTTTAGTCCTCGCTTTTCCACCTTTAGAGGCTGCGGCAGTATTGCAATTGATGGATCGAGTAGCAGGTACAAGTTTCTTTCTTCCGAGCGGTTTAGTTATGTCCGGTGAAATAGTTGATATTGCTGGCGGTGGATCTCCATTGCTCTGGCAACATTTATTTTGGTTCTTAGCTCATCCAGAAGTTTACGTTTTAATTTTACCTGCATTGGGTATTGTTGGCGAAATACTTGCCAATAATACGAGGAAGCCAATTTGGGGTTTTAAGTCTATTGTATACTCAATGGTTTTTCTCGGTTTTTGTTCCTTTATCGTTTGGGCGCATCATATGTTCTTAACTGGAATGGGGCAGGCAATGAGTGCATTTTTTCAAACCACTACTATGATAATTTCAATACCCTCTGTAGTTATCCTTACTTCTTATTTTTTGTCCTTGTGGGGAGGGTCAATTCGATTTAATACTCCAATGTTATTTGCTCTAGCATTTTTGCCTATGTTCGGTATTGGTGGTCTTACTGGACTACCACTAGGGCTAGCTGCTAGTGATATTTATCTTCATGATACATATTACGTAATTGGTCACTTTCATTACGTTGTAGCTCCAGGAACTATTTTTGCTTTATTTGCTGGGATATACTATTGGTTTCCGAAGATTACTGGGAAACGAATGAGTGAAACTTTAGGGAAGCTACATTTTTGGCCATCGTTAATATTCATGAATGGAATTTTTATGCCGATGTTTATTCAAGGCCTTGCTGGTGTTTCACGAAGATTAGCTGATGGTGGGGTATCTTATGCGCATGCAAGTGGGGTATTGCAATGGAATGAGTTTATGTCTATTTCTGCATTTTGTCTTGGATTATCCCAGATTCCATTTATTGTAAACATCTTTATGTCATTATTTACTGGAGAGAAATCAGACAGAAACCCTTGGAAGTCAACTACAATTGAATGGGATGCGCCATCGCCGCCGTTAGCGCATGTTAATTTTGACTCTAAAATCACTGTTCATCGAACTGCTTACGAATACAGTGTGCCTGGAGCTAAAGAGGACTTCATTCCTCAAACAGAAAGTTAGATTAAAATGAATATACCTTACGTAGTAGAAGAACGAGAAGATACCGGACTTATTAATTCAAAGTTGGGGATTTGGATTTTTTTAGCCTCAGAGGTTATGTTATTTGGAGGTTTATTTTCTGCTTATATATTTCTACGGATGGCTGCACTTCCAGGTGATTTTGAACGATGGGCAAGTGAGCTTAGTGTACCGATGGCTACTGTTAATACAGTGGTTTTAATATCTTCTAGTGTATCAATGGTAATGGCTTGGGCTTCATTAAAAATGAAAGATTTCTCAAAGTATAAAATGTACCTAGGAATTACAATTTTTTGCTCTTTTGTCTTTTTAACCATTAAATATTTTGAATATTCAGGGAAATTTGCTCATGATATCTATCCGTCGAGCAATACTTTTATGGCAATATATTTTACTCTCACTGGTTTGCATGTATTACACATCATTGGTGGCCTAGTAGTTATGCTTTATTTCTACTTTCCAATTAGTCATAAAATGTGGGATAAACAACCAGAACAATTCACGAATAGAATAGAGGTGTTTGGCCTATATTGGCATTTTGTTGATCTGGTCTGGATTTTCTTATTTCCAGTATTGTATTTACTATAAGGATTGAATTATGAGCGATAACCACGATACAGCATCAATGCAAGATCATGTTAGAGTTTATCTAATGGTCTTTGGAGCGCTTGGTGTTTTGACAGTAGTCACTGTCCTAGCATCATACTTAAAACTAAGTACTTCTGAAGGCATATTCCTTGCTCTTATAATAGCTTCTGTAAAAGCATCTTTAGTTTTAGGTTACTTTATGCATCTTATTACCGAAAGAAAAATGATTATCTGGATTCTTGTCATGACAGTATTTTTCTTCTTTGTTATGATATTTTTACCTCTAATCTCTAATATTGACCATGCTGGAAACCCAACTCAATGGTGGAAGGTTCTTTAAATGATTGGTATTAAGACATTTCATCTTTTTTTTATTGGCTTATCTATACTTTTAACTGGGTGGTATAGTTACTTTGAAATAACAACACCATCAAATCCTGGAAACCTTTCAACCTTCCTTGGATTCACTTCATTATTATCAATGATCTTATTGAGTTACTATGGATACAGTGTTTACAATAAGTTTAAAAATTTATAGAAATGCATTATTTTAAAATAATAATTGTTACAATCGTTCTTTTATCTAGTTCAATGTATGCGTGCGGTACATGCTATGGTGATCCCAATTCTGCAGCAGTTGATGGTATGAACTGGGCAATTATTTCGCTACTCGTTACAACAGGAGGAGTGATGTCGGGTATAGGTTTTTCTATTTTTAGTATTGCCAAAAAGTCAAAGAATTATAATAAATCTAAGGAATTTTAAGTTTTGCTAGAGCTTTTACAAAGTTTAGGGTTACCTCAAAACCTATCAATTCAAGGCGAATACATTGATAATGCGAATGTATTAATGCATTGGCTTATGTTATATCTGTTCCTAGGCTGGGGTGCATTTTTCATTATCAGTCTTTACAAATTTCGGGAATCAAAAAATAAAAAAGCAGATTATTACGGAGTTAAATCACATCTTTCTTCTGTTTTAGAAGGTGCAGTAGCTATAGTGGAGATTATAGCCTTATTTGGATTTTCTTATCCAATATGGGCTTATAGAGTTAATGATGTCCCAGACAGTAGAGATGCTGTTAATATTAGAGTTATTGCTCAACAATTTGCATGGAATTTTCATTATCCAGGAGCTGATGGTATTTTTGGAAGAACGGATATTAATCTGGTCGATGAGTCTGAACAAAACTTTATTGGTATTGATAGGTCTGATGCCTTTGCTAAAGATGATATTATTCTCCAAAATCAAATGCATATTCCAGTAAATAAAAAAATTAGAGTGGATTTATCTTCAAAGGATGTTATTCACAACTTTAAACTTCCGGAGTTAAGAGTATCTCAAGATGCTATCCCAGGGATGACAATTCCTGTTCACTTTACCGCGAAAACTACGTCTGATGAATTTTTAGAAAGCGTTAAAGGGACTCCTCGAGAAGGAAAAGGACTTGAAATAGCCTGTGCTCAATTATGTGGTATTACCCACTACAGGATGCGTGGATATCTAACAGTTGATACTGAAGAAGAATATAATGATTGGCTTGCTAGCGAGGCTGAGTATTTAGATTTTGGTGATGAAGAAGATGAGTGGGGTGATGATGAAGATTGGTAAATGGATTGATAAACATTCGTAAAAAATGTGTAAAAAAGTCTTATTACTTATAAGACTTTTTTTATATCCAGTTTATTTAACAAATAGTTTTATTAGCAATCACTAAAGTCGTAAATAATCTTTATTCATACATTGCCATAACCATAAGATATCTATTGCTGAATTCATATTTTACTTTTTATAATTTTTTTACTAAACCCCCAAAGCTCTGATCAATTTTAAAACCTTGTTTGTAAAAAAAACTTTCATGGTAAAATCCAACTGTTATTAAACTGTGGCCATTTTGAATCATTCTATTAAAAAAATCATTCATTAGTTTTTTACTCAAATTTCTCTGTTGATATTTATTCATTATAACAACCCATTCTAGATGTACCCTTAAATTGCTTTTAACTTTATAATAAAGGCCACCAATTACTTTGTTTCTACTATTTACTAAAAATAAAAAATCGTGGTTTACATTAAATGTCACAGAAAGATTTTCTTTTGATATAATCGTTTGAAATTTGGCAATTTCTTTTGGTTGAAATGGGGGGCGAATTGTATAAATATTACCTTCATAATCTTCTGTTTTAAATGCCAGGTCTATATTTTTTTTATCACCTTTTCTTATCTTTGTCAGTTCCACATAATCAGCTGCGTCTATATGAGGATATAGCATTCTTGCTAAGAAGAATTTCTCATCTTCTTTTAAGGTAGTGTTTAATAAAATATCTTCAATTTTATCTTTTAGATTCCATGGGCTTAAAGACTCTTCTCGCATATCTTTAATAATAGATTGAAAATAGGTATTTAAGCGGTCTCCCGAATTTTTTAAACAAGTCATCATAAAAAACCGTACTCTTGTTTCAGGATATTCATCTAATAATGTGTTTAAGTTATAATCATGGTACAATTCTTTTAAAATTGATGCCTTTGCCTCATTTGTTGCGTTAATGTTTAAATCAAGCCATCTTTCATATCTGAGAGAAGCAAAAACAACTGGTTTCGTTAAAACACCAAAATTATTTAAATCAGTTAAAAAATTATTTATTCTACTTTCAGTAAGTCCTAATTTTGAAAATTTATTTTTTATTTCCTTTGTTGATAAATCATCTCTAAGGCTTTTAAGTATTGGGACGCCTTTTTTTACTTTCATCGCTTCTAAAGTAGCGGTAAATATAAGTTCCCAGTCTGCCATATGCTTTAAGCCAGGATATTTTTTTTCCGTATCTAGAATATAATGTATGTAGAGATCCAAATAAAACTGGCCAATAGACTCAACTTCTTTTCTATCAGATATAGATATAATCTTATTTCCAGTGTTATAATCATGTGGAGGTATTATTAAATTATCTGGTAAAGGAGGGTATATTGCTAGTTTATATTGCGTGCGATGCCAAAAATCAATATAGGCTTGGGCTCCACTCCAGATATAATGAAGCCAACGCATTTGCCAGCGATCTTTCTTAGAATTAGAACTTATTTCTTCTTTAAATCTATTTAGTTGAATATCTACAGTATCGTTTGTTATATACTCTTCAGTGTAAATTGATTCTTCTGGCCAGTATCCACCAAATTTTTCCACTAATTGATTTAAACCTGAACTTGTTGAGCTCATCAGAATTAACCATTTTATTTCTTCTTCAAAAAAATCTCTTTTTTCATCCTGATTAAGATTTAAAACAATATTATATGTTCCGTAACTAATCGTTTTTACAAGAATACGGAAAGAGCTTTTATGTTTATTTGTGGTTAAGTGTTTTATCCAAATACCACTTCTTGGAATGTCAGAAAGTTGAAGTATTGTGTCATTTGAAAATAAGAAAATTGATTCTTTAATTAGAGTCGTTGTACTTATTGCTTTTAGTAAAACTTTTTTATGGTTATTGCTTACATTATCATCGAATGTTAGAACATCCCTCCATGAATATTCTTTTCTTGTCTCTCTATCTATAGTAATAGAAGAATTAGGTCCTATCCATAGTCTGAAGCCATTTATTAAATTGTAATATTCTTTATGAGCTGACGATTGAACTTGAGATGGTGATTCGGATAGTTGCCACCATATAAGTTCTGACCTAGCTAAGATAAATTGAGTCGGGTGAATTTTTCCATATTCGCAGACGATTGTTAATGCTTTTTGAATGAAATTCATATCAACTGTATCTATTTCATCAATTTTACTATGT
>CALKMQ010000147.1 GCA_938092125.1 uncultured bacterium | reverse complement strand
AATAGCCAAGATTTAGATCGTGCGAATAGACTTTCAAACTCTCTCACTTTTTTCGTTTTAGTATTTGCAAGAATAATTGGGTCGAAATTGTCAATGGAATAATGGAGGTGTGCATTTAACAAGTTTTTTTGATTCCGTTTATAAAATTCGAAAGAATCTACTCGTTTTTTTAATCTTAATCCGATTTGGGTATTGTTATTGCTTAAAATTGGTTGAAAATCAATTATTGGTAAGTTGAAAGTTGTTTCTTGTTCAAGTTTGAGTGTGTCGGATAAAATATTATGTAGAGTAAAATAGAACCATTGATTATCTGATTGCCAAGCGTAGACTGAATCAGATGATATAGGTTCGATAAATTCAAACTCTACAATTATGCCATTTTCTTTTTCTTCAAATTCTATATTAGTTAGGACATTACTGCAAAAACCACTGTTATATGCTAATATTAAGATCATCAAGCATAATTGAACTGTTTTAAGATATTTTTGAATCAACCTCTTCATCCGGTCTGGTTTTATTTGTATTAAATGAATGAAAAATAAAATAAGACCCAAGCCATAAGGGAACAATACCAACAAGTATTAGTGATTTTTTTAGATCCGTAAAAAAAGGAATGAGTATTAATATTATTCCAGCAAGAATTGCAAAAAGGGGAGGAAGTAATTCTTTTTTGTTCATGATCATGTTTAAATATTTACAAATTATTTATGATTATACTAGTTCTAATTACAGGTTGTTCCTTCAAAAACAATGAGGTTAATTTATATTACAATTTATTAGAGTCAATTGACAAAAATATACCACATATCTTTTTTGTTTGTATTTGTTTCTTTTCTGCAGTCACAAAGTTACAGTTCTAAAGGTGTCCAAGGGGCTTTTGGCGCGGTTACTATTGATGGGAAAATATGGAATCAAATTGCTCTGAGGCCAATAGTTCCTTTTGGTAAGGTAACACTAGCGCTGGATATAGTATTTTATATTGATCAGGATGGTAATATACATGATGATGAGTGGGATTTTTCAAATGGAAAGAATTCAAAAAATTCAATCATAGATAAAATATATTATGTTCGTTATGGTAAAAAATGGGAGCCTTTTTATTTCCAAATTGGAGCCTTAGAAAATGTGACAATAGGTCAAGGTATCCTCGTTAATAGATATTCGAATACTATCTTATATCCGGAATTAAGAAAAGTCGGGATGGAGTTAAAGTTCAAGGCATATGGTTTGGATTTCTATGGTTTTACAAATGATTTTAAGGAAAACATGGGTTTATCGGGTTTTCGAGTATCTAAAAAACTTATGAACAGTATAAATATCGGAGGGTCCTTTGTGACTGATCGAAATCAATATTTAGGATTGAGAGATAGAGATGATGACGGACGCCCTGATCTGGTTGACGATTTTCCTAATGATCCAAGCTTTTGGCTAGATACAGACGGGGATGGACTTGCGGATGGTATACCTGAAGAATTGGACATTGATGGAGATGGCGTGACAGATACTCTAGATAATGATGTTCCTGGTTGGAATTTAGATACATCTTTTGTCTTAGATACTGAAATAATCAGAAAACCAGAACCTCTTAATGTGAAAGAAAAAGAAAGATCAATTTTTGCTGTGTCCTTTGATGCCTCTAAAACTATTTTAGTCGAAAAAAATATGAATGTTACAGTTTATGCTCAATTTGCTTCATTAATTGGTGAGACTATTGATCCAATAACGAAAGCTAGTACTTCATTAGGAAATGGTTTAATACCATTAGGGTTATCCATGAAAATTGGTCCTGCGAGATTTAATTTTGAATATAGAATGATGCCTTCAGGAAAATTTGAATTTGGATATTGGGATAGATCATACGAAATAGAACGGGCGACTTTTTCTGCTTCAAATGCTTCGATGTTGTCTGGAGTTAAAACAGGTGAAATTATTACAAAAGATAGTAAATTGGGAAAATTTGGAAAACAAAAAGGTTATTTTTCTACGCTTAGTCTTGATATAGGCGAACTAATCGGCTCCTCTTTATCCTATCAAAACCTCTTTGGAGAGCAATGGAGTAATTACGATAACAATTTTATTAAAGATCGAAATCAAAGTTTTATTGCTAGTATAGGATTGAAAAAACCAATTAGTAAAATCACAAGCGCTAGATGGTATTATCAACAGCGAAATGTTCCAAATCCTTTTAATTTCAAATATACAGAGAGTACTATATCAGGTTATCGAGTTGGAATAAAACTCGGAAATGGTATGATACTAAATTACATTTTTAGGCAGTCTTTTCGAGATATAGATGGTGATGGTGATGTAAATGGAAAAGAAGAGACTATTAATATGACAAGCATTGAAACTAGTTTCTCATTTTAAATATGAAATCATCAGATATAAGAAAATCATTTATAGAATTCTTTCAGCAAAAAGATCATAAATTTATAAGAAGCGCTCCAGTTGTTCCAATCGGTGACCCAACCCTTTTATTCACAAATGCTGGTATGAATCAATTCAAACCTATTTTTCTTGATGAATCTAAACCTGACCATTCAAGAGCAGTTAATAGTCAAAAGTGTATTAGAGTTAGTGGTAAGCACAACGACCTTGAAGAGGTTGGTATTGATACTTTTCACCATACCTTTTTTGAAATGTTAGGTAATTGGTCTTTTGGAGATTACTACAAAAGTGAGGCTATAAAGTGGTCCTGGGAATTATTGACTGAAGTTTGGGGCTTAGATAAAAACAGACTTTGGGTAACTGTATACAAGGACGATAAAGAAGCTTACGACCTTTGGCTAAATAACACCGATATTAAAAAAGGTCGCGTACTTTGGTTTGGTAAGAAAGAAAATTTTTGGGAGATGGGTGAGACTGGTCCATGTGGACCTTGTTCAGAGATTCATTACTACATGGGCGATGATTTATTTAATCAGTCAAAAGAAGGTGTTAATAGAACAGATGAATATTGGGAATTATGGAATTTAGTATTTATTCAAAATGAGCGTTTAGCTGACGGTTCACTAATAAACTTATCTCAAAGTCATGTTGATACTGGAGCTGGTTTAGAACGAATTACAAGCGTTATTCAGGGGAAAGCTAGTAATTATGAAACGGATCTTTTTCAACCAATTATTAAAGAACTAGAATCAAGTTCTGATTGTAAATATGCGGACAATCCGGTGCCCTTTCAGGTTATAGCAGACCACATACGAATGCTTTGTTTCTCAATCGCTGATGGTGCTTTACCCTCTAATGAAGGACGAGGATATGTCCTTAGACGAATTTTAAGACGTGCCTCAAGATTTGGGCGAGTACTTAAACTTGAAAAACCTTTTTTGCATAAAATTGTTCCTACTGTTTGCAACTTAATGGGAGATGCTTATCCAGAATTGAAAGAGAAAAGTACACACATAAAGCTTGTCATAGGAACGGAAGAAACTCTTTTTAATCAAACTCTAGATAGAGGTATTACTCATTTAGAAAAACTGATGAGTAGTCTCAAAAGTAGCAAAACTATTTTAGGTAGCGATGCTTTCAAGCTCTATGACACTTATGGATTTCCTCTTGACTTAACAGAGCTAATAGCAAGAGAAAAAAATATTGATGTTGATGTAGAAGGATTTCACCTTGAAATGACAAAGCAAAAAGATAAAGCCAGGCAAGCTGGAAACTTTAAATTGAAAGAAAAAAATATTGATTGGATAGAGCTTTTAAAAGAAAAAGGCTCTGAATTTGTTGGTTATGAATATCTAGAAACTAACTCAAGAGTTTTGAAGTATTCAGAAATCGAGGAGGGTTTTATACTAGTACTTGATAAAACACCCTTTTATCCAGAATCTGGTGGTCAAGTTGGTGATAGAGGTACAATTTCTATTGAAGGTATAGATTTAAATGTAATTGATGTTCAGAACCATAACGACATGATAATACACTTATGTAGAGGTGTAGTTTTAGATTGGAGTAAGGTCGAAAGGGTTCAATGTGTTGTAAGTGATTTTCATAGATCAAGTGTAAAAAGAAATCATACAGCTACGCATTTATTGCACGCTGCTTTAAAAAAAGAATTAGGGGACCAAGTCCAGCAAGCAGGTTCATTGGTCCACCCAAATTATTTAAGGTTTGACTTAACATATTTTGAAAAAATTACAGGGGATCAAATAAGAAAAATTGAAAATATTGTTAATAGCCAAATACTATTAAATAGTACTTTAAAGACTTCAATTAAAGCATATGATGAAGCTATTAACAGTGGTGTAGTTGCCCTTTTTGGTGAAAAATATGGTGACAATGTTAGAGTTGTCTCAACTGGTAAATTTTCCAATGAACTTTGTGGCGGAACTCATGTTAATAGCACTGGTGATATAGGATTATTTAAAATAACAGAAGAATCATCATTAGCATCTGGTGTGAGACGCATTGTAGCTGTTACTGGTACCGCTGCAATTGAACTATTTCAAAATCAAGCTGATTTAATATTTAATATGCAAAGAATGTTGAATTGTAAGGAAGAAGAGTTACCCAATAGAATTGGTCAATTATATCAAGATAAAAAATCGTTAGAGAAAAAAATAAAGGAGTTAAACCAATCAGACGACTCAGATATTATCTCCTGGGTAAATAAAGCAAGTAAAGTTGGTGATTATATTTTTGTAATTGAATTATTGAGTATTGAAGGTGCTGATGAATTAAAACGTGTAGGTGATCGACTTATTTCTGAAATTAAAAGCGGCATTGGTGTTCTATTTAACAATGTAAATGATAAACCCTCAGCTGTCGTTGTAGTCAGTGAAGATTTAGTTCGTAAAAAAATAAATGCTGGAATTTTAGCTAAGGAAATAGGCTCTTTTATGGGTGGTGGTGGTGGTGGAAAACCTCAACTTGCAACTGCAGGAGGTCGTCAATTTGGTGCTGTAGAAAAAGCTATTATTAGTACAGAAAAATTAATTTTAAAAGTTTTAAACAAGGAGCTGTAAATCATATTATGTCTAATCAAAAAATAAATGAAAGAAAACCTCTTCGTGAACTCATTCAAACTGACAATGCGCCCAATGCTGTTGGGACATACAGTCAAGCAGTTTCTGCAGGTGGTTTTTTGTATACTTCCGGTCAAGTTGGCATTAATCCGTTGAATGGTGAAATGGTATCTGGTAACACAAAAGATCAATGTCTTCAAGTTCTAAAAAATATCTTAGCTATTCTTGAGGCAAGAAATCTTTCTCTAGTAAATATTGTTAAACTCAACGTGTTTTTAAAAGATTTGAATGACTTTGGTGACTTAAATGATACTTTTGTTGATTTTTTTGGCAATACAAATTTCCCTGCAAGGTCAACTATTGAAGTTGCTGGTTTACCGCTTGGAGCCAGAGTAGAGATTGATTGTATCGCAGTAGAGGGTTAATGAGTTTTAAATGCTTATTTTTTTCATTATTGCTATCTTATAATCTAAGTGCCCAAATTAATGAAATAGATTCAACATTGATTAAAAATCCTCGGCAAGCCTTTCTTTTTTCACTAGTTCCAGGTGGTGGTCAATTTTATAACCAGAAATACGTAAAAGGTTCTTTAGTCATGGGCTTAGAAACTTTGGCATTCTATTCATGGTTAGAAAATTCAAAAATTTATAAAAATTATGACTCTGAAGAATATTCTCTTAGGCAAAACAGGTATCTTGAAAAGCGAAATAAATATGCTTGGTGGGTAATATTCCTTTATTTTTATAGTATGATTGATGCGATGGTTGATGCGCATTTAAGTCCATTTGATGATATAATGAGTACATCTATTGAGGATAAAAGAGGAGAAGATAATGAAAAATAATAGGGAACAATGGGGGTCTAGACTTGGCTTTATTTTAGCTGCTTCTGGTTCTGCGGTTGGACTTGGTAATATTTGGAAGTACCCTCATATGGCTGGACAAAATGGTGGTGCTGCCTTTACGATAGTGTACTTAATTTGCATACTTATAGTTGGATTGCCCATATTGTTAGGCGAATTATCGATTGGACGTAGGACCCAATTGAGTCCAGTTGGAGCGTTTAACAGGCTGTCAGGCACTTCAAATTGGAAATGGGTAGGTTATCTTGGAGTTGGTTCAGCTTTCGTTATTTTATCTTTTTATGGTGTCGTTGGCGGTTGGACGTTAAAGTACACTATTTTTTCTTTGACTGGAGGTTTTGCTTCTTTATCTGGTTCACCAGAATTATCTGAACAAGTCTTTAGCTCTTTTATTGAAAGTAGTTTACAGCCAATAATTTGGCAGATTGTATTTATGGCGTTTTGCATTGGAATTATTGTAAAAGGAGTTAAATCAGGTATCGAAGAAGGTGCGAAAATAATGATGCCACTTATTCTAATAATTCTAGGTTTCTTAGTTGTTAAAGGCCTAAGTCTAGAAGAGGGTAAAAAAGGATTAGAGTTCCTTTTTAAACCGAAATTTTCAGATTTAAATCCATCAAGTATTGTCTTGGCTCTTGGTCATGCATTCTTCACATTAAGCCTTGGAATGGGAACCATGATAACGTACGGAAGTTATTTAAATAAAAAACAAAATTTAATGAACTCTGCTATTTGGATAATTTTACTGGATACCTTTATTGCTATGTTAGCTGGTACAGCTATTTTTACAATCGTTTTTGCAATGGGAGCTGACCCAAGCTCGGGAGCAGGGCTGATATTCGTGGTATTACCCACAATATTCCCTCAAATTGGTGGAGGTATAATTTGGGGCACGCTTTTCTTTTTCATACTTTTTATGGCGGCTCTTACTTCTGCAATATCGATTCTTGAAGTTATTACAGCTTACTTTATTGATCAAAAAGGTTGGTCTAGGTTAAAGGCTACTTTTCTCTTTGGAGGCATAATCACATTAGTTGGAATTTTTTGTTCTCTTTCACTTGGTAACCTTAATGTAACAGCCTTTTTGAATATAACCTTTTTTGATTTTCTAGATGAGTTGTCATCTAAATATATGTTACCCATTGGTGGAGCTTTAACAGCGGTTTTTATATTAAATAAATGGTCGGTTAATACATTTTTAGACGAAATTTTGACTGGTGTTAAGGAAAAACATTTAAATAGGAGTCAGCTTATCAATCTTTTAAAAGTGCTTCTTGTTGTATCTTCTTTAATCGTGGGGTTAATTATTTTGAATGAGCTTTCTGATCTTTTATTGGGTTCATCTCTACAGAAAATGATAGGTTTATAAAAAAATAAGGCATGATATGATTTTAGCAAGGCTAATCCCAAAAAATTCTAGCTCATTCAACAATGTCAAGGCAAGAGTATCTTCTTGCATTGAATTCACTGATAAATATAATGTTTCATATTTGTTTGGTGTTTGGACTGCTACTGTTGCTGGATATATTCATCTTTTAGGTAATATTGATCGTTATAGCTACTGGGAATGGTATGGATACCCTAGTGGCATTTTGAGAATACTTTTAAGTACATTGTTTTTTTATAGTTTTTCTAATTTTGGCTTTTGGCGTACTTCAAATAAACGTTTGAAACAACCAGACCTCATCTATAATTGTTCTTTTTACTTCGCTTGTTTTATTTTGGGAAGTTTGAGCTTTAATATTTCGGACTTTAATTTTTTTGGGTACTTACCTTACTTGGCTTTTATTTTTTCAGGTGTTTTGATTTATGAGTTTAAAGTTTTATACAATTCAGAAAATAACGACTGGTCGGTTGATAGTTGGAACAAAAAGAATCCATATATGATAGCTTCTTTTTTAGCCATTACTTTTGCCACATTTTTCGGTTACTTCCTTGATGACCCGATTATAAGTACTGTTGGAATTGTTTCTCTTTTTTTTCCAGCGGTGGTATTAATCTGGCCAAATGATGTAAGACATATAAAGCGTTTACAGTTCTATCCTCTTTTTACATTTGCAATGTTTGCATGCGTTAGAGCACCTTGGTTTTTTATCATACTAGCAATACTTTTCTTTTACATAAGATCAATTAATTACTTTAAATATGGAATTGTTTATCCTTCTTTTGGGGTCCATTTAGAAGAAATAAGTTCGGATGTATGATGCAATCATTGTGGGTGCTGGTCCAGCAGGGTCCAGCGCAGCTATTTATTGTAATAAATTAGGTCTCAATACTTTATTATTAGATAAGTCAATATTTCCTCGAGATAAAATTTGTGGTGATGCTTTATCAGGTAAAAGTGTAAAAATTTTAGAAGAGCTAGATTTATTACAAGATTTAGATAAACTTGATGGCGCAATCATTAATAGAATTATTTTTGGAAACCCAAATCATTCTGAATGTGAATTGCATCTTAATAAAAGCTTAAATAAAAGGCACATCTCCCATGGTTTTGTAATCCCAAGAAAAATATTTGATAATTATTTATTTAAGAAAGCTAGTGATGTTTCTAATGTGGTAAGTGGTTTTAATGTTGATGATCTTATCTATGACAAAAGTCAAGTAATTGGAGTTAAGGGAAAATCTACAACTGGAGAATCGAAAAAATATTTTGGTAATATTGTTCTTGGCGCTGATGGACCTTACTCAATAGTTTCAAGAAAATCAGGGTTATATAATTCTGATATGAATTATACTGCGGTTGGGTTAAGATGTTATTATGAAGATATTGAGGATTTAACGGATCAAATAGAACTTCATTATGTAAACGAGACCATTCCCGGATACTTTTGGATTTTTCCTGCTGGTAATAAAAAAGCAAATATTGGTGTTGGTTTATTAAAAAGTAGAGCAAAAAAAAAGAAGTACAACCTCCAACAAATATTGATGCAAGTAATAAATTCAAAAAATTTCAAGCATAGGTTTAAAAATTCTAAGGCACTAGAAAAACCAAAAGGGTGGAATCTACCATTCGGTAATACGAAAAGAGGGAATCACGGCAATGGTTTTTTGCTTCTTGGTGATGCTGCCGGGCTGGTTGATCCTTTTACGGGCGAGGGTATCGGTAATGCAATGGAATCAGGAAAAATAGCTGCAGATATTGTTTTGAAAGCAAAAAAAATAAATAATTTTTCAAATCAAATTCTTTCAGAATATGACAAAGTACTTTGGGAATATTTGGGCAGTGAACTCAAAACTAGTACACTATTATTAAAGTTAGCTCATTACAGAATTTTACTTAATTTCGTTATTGATAGGGCAAGCAGAAATAAAAATATAAAAAATATGATTTCAGGTATGCTTGCAGATGAAGTGCCTAAAACAGAATTATCAAATCCAATGTTCTATCTAAAAACATTATTTAGTTAAGCTATGAAACAAACGGAATTATTAAAGAAGTTAAACCTATCTGCCTACGTCGCATTAGATTTTGAGACAACTGGATTAGACTCAGATTTTGACAGAATCATTGAGGTCGCTGCAATTTTATTTAAAGATGGTAAACCTAAAAAAAGGTTTTCTACACTTGTGAATCCAGAAAAAAATATTTCACCTTTTATTACAAACATTACAGGTATATCCAATTCGATGGTCAACAGTGCTCCAAAGGAATCTGAAATAATAAATGAATTAATGAAGACAATAGGTGATCATCCTATTGTTGCACATAACATTAAGTTTGATTTGAATTTTCTTACAAAATTATGTGTAAGGCATAATTATGATATTCCAAAAAACACTCTTTATGACACACTACAGCTTGCAAGGTCTTTACTTTTTGACCATCCTGTTTTTAATCTTTCTGCCTTGTCCGAGTTTTATGGTCTCGATGTATCAGGAAGTCATAGAGCAGAAAAAGATACAGAAAATTGTGGGCAAATATTTTTACATCTGCTTGATGAATTAATGTGTCATAATCTTGAAGAAATCTCAAGCGTCTTAGCTGTTCTAGATAAATATGAAGTTCCAAATAAGAAGCTTTATGTTGATGCAGCAAATATTTTGATAAAGATTGGCGATCCTAAGGTTGCTTTAAAAAATAGATTAATTGATCGACAATCAGGGCATAGTATTTATGAATTTTCAGGATCACAAAATATACAAAATATGAGATCTTCAGACGTATTTGGGTCCAAAGGAGTGCTTTCAAAAAAATATGACTGGTTTGAAGATAGAGCAAATCAAGTAGAATATGCTAATACATGTGATAACATATTTGACGGAAATGACTCTGGTGTCCTTGAAGCCGGCACGGGTTTGGGTAAGTCAATGGGGTATCTTTTCGCAGCAATTAAAAGAAAATACGAAACAGATAAAAGGGGTCCTGTTGTAATAGCCTGTAATACTAAACATTTACAAGATCAGTTGTTTTACAAAGATTTGCCAAAATTATCGGAGGCATTAGATACTTCCATCAAAGCATTGCTAATAAAAGGAAGAAAAAATTATTTGTGTAAGACACGGTTTGATTGGTTTATAAGTGATCGAAATACAATAAGTGAGGATGATATCGAATCAGTATTACCAATACTATTCTGGTTACATTATACTAGTTCTGGAGATTTGTCTGAATGTAATGGCTTTTTTAATTCAAGGAAAACTTGGATTGTTTCCATGATTTGTAGCGACACTGGTTTTTGTACAGGGAATATATGTAGTAAAAACCATGGGTGTTTTTATGGCCCAATACGAAAACAAATGTATGAGGCTGATATACTTGTAGCAAATCATTCTTTATTGTTATCTGAGGCTAAGGTTCCAGGTATTCTGCCTGAACACGATACTATTATTATAGATGAGGCTCATAATCTTGTAAAAGGAGGATATGATCAATTTAAAATAAGTCTAGATTATAATAGCGTTTCATCATTATTTAGATCGTTAAACCCTTCGAACCCTCGATCAAAAAGATGGAATAATATTTTGATGTCCATATCTGATGGTGAGCCTTTATTGAAAACTTTAAGAGAAAAATTAATATTAGAACTAGATAAGGTTAAAAGTTCATTTATTGCCTTCATGAACGAGCTTGCAGTAAATAATGAGTCTGAATTTGATATTAAAAAATCTTATCAAGAGCGTCCAATTATTCACTCTTTAGTAAAAGAATATTCTTCATTAAGTCCAGAATTATCAAGTTTTTCTAACAGCTCTTACAAGCTGTCCGTTTGTTTCAGAAATATAAGTAGTTTTGTTTTAAAACTTGATCCAAATAGATCAAAATATACTTTTTTACATAGTATTCTTGAAAAAGGCTTAGAAAATATCAATATTTTGAATGATTC
>CALKMQ010000146.1 GCA_938092125.1 uncultured bacterium | reverse complement strand
TGCACACTTATCTCAGTTGACTAGAACGCATATTGGAGAATATAATTTAAATCGGGCTTTATCAGTAAATGAATTTAAAAACAAACTTAATTTATAAAACCTATTGACAAGGGGGGCTCAATGCATTATATTTGCAGACCTTAAAATCCTATCCTATGAAATACAAATTATCCATGTTTAATTTTGATCTGCCTGAAAAACTGATCACAGATACTCCAGCTAAAAATAGAGATGATGCAAAGCTAATGGTTCTACATAGGGCCTCTGGAGAAATTGAACACAAAAAAGTTTCAGATCTTATAGATTATTTTGATGACGGAGATGTAATTTGTGTAAATAACACTAAGGTATTTCCTGCTAGACTTTATGCTAATAAAGAAAAAACAGGAGCCAGAATTGAAGTCTTTTTATTACGTGAGTTAAATAAAAAAAATAGGCTTTGGGATGTTCTAGTTGATCCTGCAAGAAAGATTAGAATCGGAAACAAACTTTTTTTTGGTGAAAACGATGAATTAATCGCGGAAGTTATTGACAATACTACGTCAAGAGGTAGAACCTTAAGATTTTTATATGACGGCACTCACGAAGAGTTCAAAGAAACACTTAATTCTTTAGGCCAAACTCCTCTGCCAAGATTTATAAAAAGAGAGCCAACACAAAACGATACTGAAAGATATCAAACAGTATTTGCAAAAAATGAAGGAGCCGTGGCTGCTCCAACTGCTGGCCTACATCTTAGCAAGACTCAAATGCTAAAAATGCAAATTAAAGGAATTGAATTTGCAGAAACAACACTTCATGTTGGGCTTGGAACTTTCAGTCCTATTATGGTTGAAGATTTATCAAAACACAAGATGGAATCAGAGCAAATGATGATTGATACTGCAGCATCAGCTAATATTAATAAAGCTCTTGAACAAAGAAAAAAAGTCTGTGCAGTCGGTACTACTGTAATGAGAAGTCTTGAAACTTCGGTATCAACAAAAAATATGGTTATTCCATATGACGGTTGGACTAATATTTTTATTTTCCCTCCGTATGACTTTAAAATTGCATCTTGTATGCTTACAAATTTCCATCTTCCAAAATCTTCTTTAATGATGCAAGTATCTGCTTTTTCAGGATATGAATTACTTATGAAAGCCTACAAAGAAGGAGTAAAGAAAAAGTATAAATTTCACACATTTGGTGATGCTATGTTGATTCTATAAAAATGGAAAAATCTGCACTAATTGTTGCTGGGGGCATCGGAAAAAGGTTAGATAGTCATACTCCAAAACAATTTTTAATTTTAGGAAATAAGCCTGTTTTAATGCATACATTGAGTAAATTTTCTCATCTAGACAAAATTTATTTAGTATTACCTAAAAAATATTTTGAAAAATGGAGAGCACTTTGTGAAAAATATAATTTTGAGGTCAAGCATGTTTTAGTGGAGGGAGGAGAAAACAGGTTTTCTTCTGTAAAAAACGGATTAAATGCTATTAACTCTACAGATATTGTTCTTATACATGACGGGGCAAGACCTTTTGTGAAAAAAGAATTAATAAAAACCCTCATCAACAAAGTTTCTAGTGGTTTTGGTATTATTCCTACTATTAATGCTACAAACTCTATCAGAATAAAAGAAGGTGATAATTTAAAAGTAATTAATAGAGATAGTATTTTTAAGGTACAAACACCACAATGCTTTTTATATAATGAAATCTTAAATTCTTATAAAATAGATTATGATGAAATTTTTACTGATGACGCCTCAGTTTTTGAATCTAAAGAAGGAAAAATAAAGAATATAACTGGAAACTATAATAATATCAAAATTACTACGCCTCTAGATCTAGAGTTAGCACAACTTTTAATAAAACAAGTAACCTAAACTATTTTTTGAACCTTAGAATCAGTCAAGCTAAATTCAAATCCGCTAATTAAATTAACTCCTGGAGTTTTTCCAACTTCAAGAGTTCCATACTTACTAAAACCTAATGCTTTTGCGCCATTTTTACAGCCAATCTTCAATAATTCTTCCAAAGAATAGTCCGAATTTTTTTCTATCAAAGCTAATTCTTTAATTATAGATAGTTGACTGTTTGAGGCTAGACTATCTGTACCAACACATAAATTATCACTACTAAAAATAGAATAATCGGGCAATTTATTTTCGATAAATAAGTTTGCGCAAGGACATGTGCAATAATATTCATCTTTCAAGTCTAAAATATCAGTATATGTATTATGAACAAAGATAACTCTTTTGCGTGGTAGCTCATCTAAAACTGAAGAACTCGAGTGTCTATTATTCCATATTTTTGGAGATGCATTTATTGATTGTAGCCAATCACGAAATTTCCCTTTTTTATCCTTGAATAAAATATTTTCCTCTTCGGTTTCCTGATTATGGATACTAAAAGTATAATCAGACTCATCAGAAACATTAGAAATTAATCGCATTAAATCAGGTGTAACACTATATGCTGAGTGGGGAGTTATAGTTGCCTTTAAATTATTATTCCTGAAGACATCCCTAATTAATAACGCTTTTGCAATTGCCTCTTTAGATTTTTCAGTTTTCACTTCAAATGATTCTACAAAATTATAATAATGTAATTTTTTATTTATTTTTAATTCCAAAGTATCTATTGTGTTGCAAATATCACCAACAGCAACAATCCCATTTTTTATCATTTGATCCTCAGCACTTTTAATAGCTCGAGTAATAAAAGTTTTAGAATAATTATCTCTTGTCTTAACAATTTCTAAAAACTCTGAAAATCCATTTACACTATTAGAAATATTATGCAGGTGCGAGAGTTCAAGATGGCAATGAGCATTTATAAATCCAGGACATAATAATCCATTAAAAAACTCAATATTTTGACTAGGTATTTCTGTCTTATTTTTAAAAATATTTATTATCTCTCCAAAATTATTTATCTGCAAAACTCCATTTTTTATAGGTTTTGAATCTAGAGTATATAAATAATCAGCCGATATAAATCTCATTCATCAAAAGTAAGTATATCTTTGTAAATAGATGATTACCAAGAAAAACATACGCGAGCTTAAACTAGAGGAATTAATTAATTTCCTGAAAAACCAAAATATACCTTCATTTCGAGCAAAACAAATACACGAATGGTTGTGGAAAAAAAGAGCAGTAAATTTTAATGAAATGACGTCCTTATCCTTATCGTTGAGAGATTTATTAGAACAAAATTTTAGTTTAAATGCAGTAAAAATTCATAAAGCTGAGAG
>CALKMQ010000145.1 GCA_938092125.1 uncultured bacterium | reverse complement strand
TTACTGCATTAAAAGTGTCGTGGAAATAAGTGAGTGATCAAGAAAAAATAGAAAGTCTCTTCAACGAAGGTCTCGATCATTATAGGTCTGGCGATTATTTTGAAGCGCATGAGTCTTGGGAGGAATTATGGTCAGACTATTATCTTGAAGATCGAAAATTCATTCAAGGTTTAATCCAATTGAGTGTTAGTTTTGTACATTTAGAAAATAATAATTTAAAAGGTGCTAAGAGTTTGCTTAACAAGTGTAAAGAAAAGTTTATGAATTTTAAAAATATACATCGTGGTATAGATGCAAATAAATTATTATTAGAATTAGATATAGTTGAAAAAGAGTATGATGGGTTAAATTCTATTAATGGATTTAATTGGGAAATAATTCCAAAAATTTAAAATTTATGAAAAATATTTTATTATTTATTAAAGACTTCGAATTAGGGTCTAAAGTCTCTAGCACGTGTGTGGACGCTGAAATGAATGTTGAATTTTGCGATGAAAATACTAGCCCTGATGATTTTGTAGAAGAATCATTATTAGCCATAATTGATTTAGATCAAGATGTCTTTTTTTCTGTTGGTTTAGTATCTGAGTTAAAGCGGCATGGATTGAAAATTATTGGCTCTATGGAAGAGCTGAAAGCACGGGACTTAAAAAAAATAAAGGCAGCTGGTTGTGACCTCGTACTTCCAAAGTCAAGTTTGGTAAAGAACTTATCGAAGTTGATTAATGAATTGACTTCTTAGTCTTAATTTATATTCGCAATAAACTCAAATTTAGTTTTGGCCTTTTTTGCCAAAAAAAGTTAAATTTATCCATTAATTATTTGCATAATACAAATATATTGAAAGCTAAAATAAAAATATGAATCATCCAATTTTAACAAAAAAATATCATTTTTGTGCTTCCCATAAGTATGGAAATGATTCTTGGAGTGAAGAGAAAAACCTTGAGGTTTTTGATAAAGACTACAATACCCATGGTCACAATTATATTCTTGAAGTTTCTGTAACTGGGCCTATTGATCCTGGTTCTGGTTGGCTAGTTGATTTATTTACTCTCAACAATATTGTAAAAAATAAAGTTGTTAATATTTTAGACCATTCTCAAATAGAAAAAGATGTTATTTGGTTTAAGGATAAACAACCTTCATCCGAAAATATATTGTTATGGATATGGGAGCAGATTTATGATGATATAAAAGATTGTACTCTTTACCGTTTAAGGCTGGTAGAAACTCATTCAATTCACACTGATTATTATGGACCTAGATAACAAAAATTTCAAAAATCAATTCTATTTAATTTTAACAGGAATTTTTATTGCATCGCTTGTAGCAAGCAATCTGATTTTTCAAAAGTTTTTCACATGGAATTTTCTAGGGATAAACTTTGAGCTTTCTGTCGGGATTATTGCATACCCAGTAACTTTTTTGGTTACAGATTTAATTTCTGAGCTTTATGGTCAAAAACGTGCTAACCAAGTAGTGGTATCTGGGTTTTTTGCTAGTGTCTTCACAACTTTGCTGGTACTTATTTCTGTGAATGCTTTCGCTGTAGAATGGTCTCCAATAGACGATATAACATTTAAAAAAGTTTTTGGCCTTACTGGTCCTGCTTTTTTTGCATCTATGGTAGCATATTTAACTGCACAATTAATAGATGTGAGAATATTTCATTTTTGGAAGCGTCTTACCAAAGGTAAACATTTATGGCTTAGAAATAATGCCTCTACCATTTTTTCTCAGCTTGTGGATACATCTGTCATTTTGATTATTCTCTGTTCAGCTGGAGTAATTGAATGGGAACGCTTTTATGGTCTATGGATGATGGGATGGCTTTTCAAAGTGTTGGTCGCATTAATTGACACGCCAATAATTTATGGAATTATTTATCTTCTTAAGGGCAAGATAGATATTGCAAAAGATTGATGAAAGGAATTAAAAAGTGCAAAATAAAAAAATTGAAGATCTTACTCACGAACTTTTAAAACAGATAGGAGAAGATCCATTGCGAGAAGGTCTGCTGAGGACGCCATCTCGAGTTGCCAAGGCCTGGGAGTTTTTTTCTAAAGGTTACAATCAAGATATAGATAGTATCATAAACAATGCTATTTTTAATGAAGAGGCTAAAGATATGGTTGTTGTTCTAGATGTTGAATTCTTTAGTCTATGTGAGCATCATTTATTACCATTTTTTGGAAGAGCCCACGTGGCTTATCTACCTAGTGGCAAAGTAGTAGGCCTTTCAAAAATACCTAGAATAATAGATATGTTTTCAAGACGACTGCAAGTTCAAGAACGATTGACTAGACAAATAGCAGAAACTGTTATGAAAATTTTAGATCCAGTTGGTGCTGCAGTTATTATGGAAGGTCAGCATATGTGCATGCAGATGCGAGGTGTTGAAAAACAAAATAGTTTAACGACTACATCTTCAATGCTTGGAAAATTTAGAGAATCTGACAGGACCAGATCAGAATTTTTATCAATTATTAGTTTGAATAGAAAATAAAATTGGCAATCGCATACAACATAATTGATCTTGGTATTTCAGACTATAAGGATACGTGGAACCTTCAAAAAGAACTCCAAGAAAAAAGAATTCAAGGTGAAATTGAAGATCAATTAATTTTAGTTGAGCATCCAGCTGTATATACATTAGGAAAAAATGCATCTAAAGATCACATATTAAAAGAAAAGGAAGGCGTTTCGGTCATTCAAACTGATCGAGGAGGAAATATTACTTTCCATGGTCCCGGGCAGCTCGTTGGGTATCCTATATTAGATTTAAACTTTTATAAACGTAGCATCACATGGTACATGAGAGAATTAGAGCAACTTATGATTGATGTTCTAAAAGAATATGGAATAGAAGGTTCAACCAAAAAAGGACTTACTGGCACATGGGTTGAAGACCACAAAATTGCTGCCTTAGGTGTTCGAATAAGCAGATGGGTCACTATGCATGGTTTTTCCCTCAATATTAATCCTGACTTGAACTACTACCAGGATATAATCCCATGTGGAATTCAAGAATATGGTGTGACGTCAATGGCTATGATCATGGGCGAAGAAGTTCCAAGCATGGATGAGGTGAAAATAAAAATGGTTGATTACTTTGAAAACAGATTCGTTGGCTTTAAAAACTAATGGCTAGGTTAAACGGGTTTACAAAAAAGCAACTAATAGATGTATATGGTCTTATGGTTTCAGCTAGGGAGCTCGATCATAAGATGCTTATTTTATTAAAGCAGGGGAAAGGCTTTTTTCATATGGGTTGTTCTGGACATGAAGCTGCTCAAATTGCGGCAGGGTTAACGTTCAAAAAAGAAAAAGATTGGTCTTATCCTTATTATAGAGATGGTGCATATACACTAACGCTCGGAGTGACTGTTAAAGAGCATTTATTATCATTTCTCGCACGAGCAGATGACCCAGCATCTGGTGGAAGGCAAATGCCGATGCACTATGGCAATAAGAAATTAAGAATTGTTTCTCAGTCTAGTGCGACAGGAACACAATATCTCCAAGCTGTTGGGTGTGCTTTATCTAGAAAATTAGAAAATTCAAAAGAAGTGGTATACGTCTCATCAGGAGAGGGGACTACAAGTCAGGGTGATTTTCATGAAGCTCTTAATTGGGCTGGTAGGGAAAAGGCTCCTGTTATATTCCATATCCAAGACAACGAATATGCGATAAGTACTCACCGTTCAGAACAGACAGCGGGCTCGGTATACTCATTGGTCAGTGGTTATGAAAATTTATCAAAATATGAAGTAGATGGCACTAATTTCTTTGAATCACACCTTGCATTTAAGCAAGCAGTTGAGAGGGCTAAAAGAGGAAAAGGCCCATCAGTCATCGTCTCAAATGTGGTTAGGCTGTTGCCTCACTCAAGTTCTGATGACCAAAGAAAGTATAGAAGCGATAAAGCCTTGAAAAAAGACCTTGATCG
>CALKMQ010000144.1 GCA_938092125.1 uncultured bacterium | reverse complement strand
TTTTCAGTTTTTGTATTCACTTCAGTAGCAAGCTCTGAAATTGCTTTAATAGAGGAAGGCTCAAATTCGAGAACAACTCCCTCTGCTTCTAAAAGAGCAACATACTGTTTAATCAAGGCTGATTTAGGGTGGGTTAATATTTTTATAAAATCTTTTGTTTTTAGTTTATCTAATTCAACTCTAATTGGGAACCTACCTTGCAGTTCCGGAATCATCTCAGAAGGTGTACTTATATGGAAAGCACCAGCAGCAATAAATAAGATATGGTCAGTTGAGACAACTCCATATTTTGTATTTACGTTACTTCCTTCAACAATTGGTAATAAATCTCTTTGCACTCCTTCCCTACTCACATCAGGCCCTTGTCCGCCATTCCCATTAACAACTTTGTCAATCTCATCTATAAAAATAATACCATTGTTCTCTACTTTATCCTTAGCTATGCGAATGACTTCATCATTATCTATTAATTTCTGAGCTTCAGAATCAATAAGGACTTCCCTCGCTTCAATTACTGGCATTTTTCTAGGCTTTTTAGATTTAGGAATTGCATTACTAAGCATATCTTTAATGTTCATTCCAAAATCATCCATCCCAATCGGGCCTAAAACTTGCATCCCAGCTATAGATTCTTGCTCAATTTCAATTTCAATTATAGTTTCTTCAAAATCTCCGTTTTCTAATTTTTTCCTAAGTCTCGCTCGGGTCTTTGCATGCCTCTCATTGGCTTCATCAGTCGATGTAGACTTTTTTGAGTCCTTTTCTGTAAAAATGATATCTATGATTCTTTCGTTTGCCAAGCTTTCAGCTAACTCGATAACCTCTTCTTCTTTTTCTCTCTGTACCATATTAAAAGAAGTATCCATTAAATCTCTTACCATGGATTCAACGTCTCTACCTACATAACCAACCTCAGTAAACTTACTGGCTTCCACTTTTACAAATGGAGCACTAGTCAAAGCGGCTAACCTCCTAGATATTTCAGTTTTACCAACACCTGTAGAGCCTATCATTATTATGTTATTTGGCATAATTTCGTTTCGCATATAACCATCAACTTGTTGCCGTCTCCATCTATTTCTCATAGCTATTGCAACCGCTTTTTTAGCTTTTGATTGACCAATAATGTATTTATCAAGCTCGCGGACAATCTGTTTAGGGGTAAGTTCTTTCATTAAAGCTCCAATACAGTAATTGAATCATTTGTATAAATGCATAATCCAGCAGCAATTTTTAAAGATTCTTCTGCAATCTTTTTTGCAGAGTATTTCCCAGATTGATGAAAGGCAATAGCTGCTGCTTGCGCAAAACCGCCTCCTGAACCAATCGAAACAACAGGCCCATCTGGCTCAATTACATTTCCATCTCCAGCAATAATAAAACTATCTTTCTTATCCATTACTAGTAATAAGGCTTCTAGATGACGAAGCATCTTATCCATTCGCCAATCCTTTGCCATTTCGACCACCGACCTTTTTAAATCTCCTTCATATTCTTCAAGCTTCTGCTCAAATTTTTCAAAAAGTGTAAGAGCATCTGCAGCTGCGCCAGCAAAACCACCAACAACTCCGCCTTTTGGACTATCAAACTTTCTAACTTTCACAGCTTTCTGCTTCATTGCCATATCTCCAAAAGTAACCTGCCCATCTCCTGCAATAGCAACTTTTCTTTTTGAACGCACGCCTAATATGGTAGTTGACCTTATTTTTTGGTTTTTCATTTTACAGATCCAAGATACTTTAAGAAATCTCCCTCAGTGCTTAAAACCAAAATAGTTTCTTTATCTAAAGTCTCTCCATATATCTCCATAGTTCTCATAAAACGATAAAATGCAGGGTCTTTATTGTAGGCGGCTGCGTATATATTAGCAGCCTTTGCATCTGCCTTACCTTTGATTTCTTGAGAACGCCTGTAAGCATCTGAAGTAATTTCTTTGAGGTCTCTATCTTTTTGACCGCTAATTCTAGCTGACTCTCCTGCACCCTGAGAACGAAACTCTTCTGCAATCCGCTTACGCTCTGAAACCATACGTTCGTATACTTTCTTCCGCACTTCGGGTACATAATTAATTCGCTTAAATTGGAAATCTAAAATTTCTATACCTAACTCGCTTGTACTTGATTTGGCGATTTCTAGTATTTCTCTAGTTAACTCATCTCTTCCACTTTTTATTACAGTTTTTTCTTTACTCGACTGATCATTAGTATCTTCATTATTTACTATATAGTCTCTATTTGTGGTCCTAACTAGCTCAATCAAATCGTGTTTTGCAATTGCATTTTGAGTAGCGCCTTCAAGTACAGAACCAATCCGATTCTTAGCTCTAGATTCATCAGATAAACTTTTTGCATACTGCAACGGGTCTGAAATCCTCCAGCGAGCATAAGTATTAATATTAATAAAACGCTTATCTCTAGTGGAAACCTGTTTCGGTTCTCCATCCCAAGCTAAGAACCTTTTATCAAAATAATTTGCAGTCTCTAAAAATGGAGTTTTTATTTTCAAACCAGGGGTTGTTATTGGATCGCCAACTGGTTTACCAAACTGAGTAATTACGACCTGCTCGCTTTCATTTACAATATAAAAAGCTCCTCCGAAAATGAGCACTGCAGCAAAAATACCCACTATAACAATTATGCTAATTAACTTTCCCATTATTTGCTCTCCTGACCAAGTGGAAGAAGAGGCAAGACACCTTCTAATTCCTTATCTAAGATTATTTTTTGTTTTACATTTGGATATACCTTTGCCATCGTTTCAAGATAAATCCTATCTTTTGTCACCTCTGGTGACTTTTGATATGCTTTTAGAAGATTACTATACAGCGAAGCATCACCCTTTGCTCTATTTATACGGTCCATTGAATAACCTTCAGCTTGTTGCACAGTTTGCTCTGCTTCACCTCTCGCTCTAGGGATAATACGATTGTAATCACCCAGAGCCTGATTAATCATTTTCTCTTTTTCTTGCTCTGCGGTATTTACCTCATTAAAAGCATCTTGCACCTGTTTAGGAGGCAGTACTTTCTGAAGTAGAATTCTATTAATCTTTATTCCGTTTTCATATTGGTCGCACATCTCTTGAAGCTTTACTTCCATTTTTGCCGCAATCTCTTGGCGACCAGCGGTAAGAACTTCGTTAACACTCCTATCTCCAATAACTTCACGCATAACAGCTTCATTCATATCGCGAAATGTTCCAATTGGGTCTTTCACTTTAAATAAAAACTTGCTTGGCTCAACTATCCTATATTGCGTTTTCCATGGCACAACAGCAACATTCAAGTCACCCGTTAGCATAAGAGACTCCTCTTCAATTTCAGAACGATTAACTCTTCTGTCAGATCCTGTCGTCCCACGTTGCCCAAACTCCATCTCTAGCTCTCTTTTTGTAGGAATTTTTATAACTGTTTGAATTGGAGCTGGCCATTTTAAATGAATACCCGATTGTACTAACCCTGAATATTCACCCAAAGTCATCAAGACGCCTTCCTCTTCTAATTCAACCCGATAAACTGAACTCCAAACCGCAAATAGTGCGACTAAAAGTAGCCCAATTGATAATCCGCTCTTTGGGAATTTATCAGGGATAGTAAACTCCTGGTCACCAACGATTATTTTTCTTGCCATGTCAACATCTCCTCTGTTTATATTTCTTTTCTAAGTCTTGCTACGGGAACACCTAGCTGGTCTCGATACTTCGCTACAGTCCTTCTTGCAAGCTTGTAACCTTTATCCTTTAATAACTGAACTAAAGTATCATCATTAAACGGAATCTTTTTGTTTTCAGAATTAATTATATTTTGCAACTCTTTTTTAATTACAAATGTTCCAAGAATTTTTCCATTCTCAAGCTCTATTGCATCTGTAAAATAATGTTTTAACTCAAATACTCCATGAGGAGTATCTACAAACTTACCACGAGTTGACCTACTAATAGTAGAAATGTCCATACCAATTTCTTCCGCTATATCTTGCAACTTAAGAGGACTAAGGTGATTCATATCCCCGGCAAACCATTCAGGCTGATTTTTAATAATTGCCCTCATAACATTTACCATAGTAACTCTTCTTTGTTTGACTGCTTCAATAAACCAGTTTGCTGAATCTATTTTTTCTCGTACAAACGTTTTTGCCTTACCAACAAACTCTCCATTTTCTATACCATTTTCATACGTTTTACTAATTCTAAGTTCTGGAACGCCACCATCATTTGTAGTAATTAACCAATCGTCTCCATCTTCTCTTATAATTAAATCAGGAATTATAACTTGAAAGTTGTCAGCATATCCTTCTCCTGGACGGGGGTTTAATTTGGATATTTTTTTAACAGCATCATGAAGTTCTGAGCTTGAACATTTTAGTTTGATTTTAATTTTATCATATCTTTTATGCATAAAATCATCAAAGTATTTTGATACTATTCTGTAAGACAAGGAATCTTTGTCATCTTCAAGTTGGATAGATAAACACTCTTTAAGATTTCTTGATGCCAATCCTCTTGGATTCATACGCTGGATGACTGATAGAATTGGTTCAAGATCTTCCTCTTCCAACCCAAAATTATCAGCAATTAGTATTAGGTCTGTATCTAGATAGCCTCTTTCATTTATATTCCATAGTATTTCTTCTGCTATATCCTTTTCTAAGTCTGCAAGACCTAAGTCTTTTAATTGATCAATAATTTTTTCAATAAAAGTATTCCTATCTGGTACTGGTAAGTCTGCTTTTTCTTGATCGAGATAGTATGAACTTTCATCTGTATATACGTCTTCTATAGGTGCATCAATTTCTTCTAACACTTCTTCTGCCATTGATTTCTCTTCGAACTCTTCTGGCTCTACTTGTTCTAAGATAGGGTTAAGCTCAAGCTCCTTTAAAATTGTTTGCTCAAGGTTTATTGTGTTTAATTGAAGAAGCCTAGCTTGCAGTACTTGCCTAGGAGCAAGCTTTTGTTTTTGCTCAAGTTTTTGTGATAAACGTGGCATATACTAGTCTAACCTAAATTTTTCTCCGAGATAAAGCCTTTTTGCTTCTTTATCGTTCGCTAAATCCTCAGAAGTTCCTGATTTTAAAATTTGGCCATTAAACAGAAGATATGAACGGTCTGTTATAGAAAGAGTTTCCCTTACATTATGATCAGTAATTAAGACTCCTATATTTCTCTCTTTTAAAGAATTAACAATAGATTGAATCTCTTCTACTGCAATTGGATCAACTCCAGCAAAAGGCTCGTCTAGGAGGACAAAGTCAGGATCCATACAGAGGGACCTAGCAATTTCTACGCGTCTTCTTTCCCCACCTGAAAGCGTTCCACCTTTACTATTTTTTAATTTAGTGACAGAAAAATCATCTAATAAAGAGTTTAGCTTTTCTTCTTGCTCATCTTTTGTAAGATCTTTTCTCATCTCAAGCACTAGTTTTAAATTATTTTCAACAGTCAATTTTGAAAAAATAGAAGGTTCCTGCGCAAGATAGCCGACGCCTTTTCGAGCTCTTTTATACATTGGGTCATTTGTGATTTTATGATTATCTAAAAAAATATCACCCTTAGTTGGCTTGACCATGCCTGTAATCATATAAAAGGTTGTTGTCTTACCAGCTCCATTAGGTCCTAATAAACCCACGACTTCATTTCGGTTCACCGAGATATCAACATCATTGACAACCATCCTTGAACCATATTGCTTATGCAAGCCTTTCGCAGAAAGACAAGTAATGTTTTTTTCGCTCATATCAATTTCTTCCAGTTACGCCTGAAGGGTTCAATATTTTCCAATTCTCTAAATCTGAGTCAGATTCAAAACCAATACCATAGAGTGTGTCTTCATCTAACGTAGTAATCATAACAGAGTCTAAGGTGCTCATTTTTTCATTTTTCGCATCCCAATAAAGCGTATCAGTAAATAACGTGATTCCACTATCAGAAATCGCAACTACGTTTCCGACTGCTTTCATATTATTTGTCTTTTGGTCCACTTCAGCTTTGTAACTATTTAATACCGCAACATGCGTCTGTTTTTTATCGAAAAAATCTACTTGAACTATATCATCAAGAAAAATATGCTTTTTTTGATTATATTTTTCTAAATGGCCAGAGTTTATTCTGGCTCTTTCAATTGAAGAGTCTGTTAAAATTATTGTAACACCCCAGCTTTCTTGATCTGGAAAGTCAGTTCCCTTTTCTAAAAATAGATTAGTCGGTTCAGAGGAACAGCCAAACAAAATTAACAATGAAACATTTAACCAAATTAACTTTTTCATTAATCAGCTTTTCAGAACTCTTCTTATCATTTCTTCTTTTACTTCTTCCGTTCTATTCTGCATTTTAATAATCCATTCAACCGCTTCTCTAAAAGCACCTTCACCACCTTTAGTTTCAGTTGTATGCTTCGCTACTTGCATAATATCTGGGGTGGCATTAGCTACAGCAATTGGTAAAGCAACTAACTCCATAACTGGTAGATCAACCATATCATCTCCTAAATAAGCGATTTGATCGTCAGATAATGAATACTTCTTTTTTAAATCACCGTATGCATGCAACTTATTTAATCCTCCATTATAACAGTCTTCAATCTTTAATTCTTTTGCTCGAAACTCTGTGGCAGGAGAATATCGAGCTGAAATAATTGCAATTTTTAGGTTTGCAGCCCTGGCGTAAGCAACTCCAACCCCATCAAAAACAGAAAATTTTTTAAATTCCATATCATCAGTACCTCTATAAATGGAGCCGTCAGTCCAAACGCCATCAATATCAGAAATGATCATTTCAATTTTTTTGTAGTCAGTCATGTATTTACCTTAATGAGTTATGAACTTTTTTTAAATTCTTTAGAAGAGAAGTTAATTGATCTAAGGGCCATTGTGTTGCTGCATCCGATTTTGCCAAATCAACATTATCATGAACTTCCATAAAAACACCATTACACCCAGCAGCCACTGCAGATTTAGCTAGCGTTGGAATCATATCTCTCATACCAGAGGAATGCCCACCACTACCTCCTGGCAGTTGCGCACTGTGAGTCGCGTCAAAAATAACTGGATATCCATAGTTTTGCATAAGGGGTATTGCTCTCATATCAGCAACTAAATTATTATAACCAAACTGAGTACCTCTATCAGTCAGTAATATATTTCCTGATCCTGATTCTTCAACTTTTTTAACAATGTGCTCAACATCCCAAGGTGCTAAAAACTGGCCTTTTTTAATATTAATCGTCTTTCCGGTTTTTGCAGCAGCTAAAAGAATATCTGTTTGTCTGCTCAAAAAAGCGGGGATTTGAATTATATCTACAACCTCTGCTACTATTGCAGCCTGTTCGGCGGTGTGAATGTCTGTAAGCACTTTCATTCCAGTTTCTGATTTTACGGCGCTTAAAATTTTCAATCCTTCTTGAATACCAGGACCTCTAAATGATTCAATAGAGGTCCTATTTGCTTTGTCAAAAGAGCTTTTAAAAATAATAGGAGATTGTACTTTTTTTGAAATCTCATTTATTGCTGTAGACATTTTTAAAGAGTGTTCTCGGTTTTCAATAACACAAGGCCCAGCGATGATTCCGAGATTGTTATCGCCAAAGATGACTTCACCAACTTTAATTTCTTTTAACATTTATTTCCTCTTTGCATTATATTTTTTTGACGATTTTATAAACTCTCTAAAAAGGGGATGAGCTTTATTTACACGACTCTTTAATTCTGGATGAAACTGACCAGCAACAAACCAAGGGTGTTCGCTTATCTCAATTGTTTCTACAACCCCCAACTCCTCATTAACCCCGGAAATGACCAGCCCTGCTTTTTCAAGCTTTTTTTTGTACCTATTGTTTACTTCGAAACGATGCCTGTGCCTCTCAGAAATCTTTTTCGATCTATATGCTGAGAATGCTTTTGTCCCCGGCTTGATACTACAATAATACGCTCCAAGTCTCATAGTGCCACCCTTGATTTTTATCGCTTTTTGTGATTCCATCAAGTCAATTACTGGGTATTTTGTACGTTTGTTAAACTCTGTTGAATTAGCTCCTTTTAGTCCGCACACATGCCTAGCAAAGTCAATAATAGCACATTGCATACCTAAGCATATTCCAAAAAAAGGCACATTATTTTCCCTAGCATATTTAGAAGATAAAATTTTCCCTTCACTTCCCCTTGCTCCAAAACCAGGTAATATTAGAATACCATCAACATTTTTAAACTCTTTTATTGCTGTCGAATCATTTGTGATTTTATCTGTCTTGACCCATTTAATATTTACTCTTACATTGTTTTCAACTCCCGCATGGACAAAAGATTCTAAAACACTTTTATATGAATCAATGAGTTCAGTGTATTTACCACACATAGCAATTAAAACCTCTGCTTCGGGGTTTTTGTAATTGTGTACGAAATTTTTTAGCTTAGATAATTCAGGCTCTTTATCTAACTGTAAACGCTCATTAACTAAGTGACCCATATTTTGTTTATGCAATAATAAAGGAACTTCATAAATACTATCAACATCTCTACCTTCAAAAACATGGTCTGCTCTCACATTACAAAAAAGAGCAATTTTTTCCCTAACCGATTTATCTATTCTATGATCTGAACGGCACAAAATCATATCTGGCGTAAGTCCAATTTCTCTTAACTTCATAACTGAATGTTGAGTTGGCTTTGATTTTAGTTCACCACTAGCCTTAACATATGGCAATAAAGTGACGTGCATTATCAAATGATTTTCACGTCCAACATTTAAGGACAACTGTCGAATTGCTTCCATAAAAGGCAAACTTTCTATATCTCCAACAGTCCCCCCCACCTCACAAATTACGACATCATACTTCTTTGGTTTGTTTACACTCTTTATTCTGTTTATGATTTCATCCGTCACATGAGGAATTACTTGAACAGTCTGGCCAAGATACTCACCTTTTCGTTCTCTGTCTAGAACTGTGCTATATATCTGACCTGCTGTTGCATTATTATTTTTTGTCATGCTTATATCTATGAAACGTTCATAGTGACCTAAATCAAGATCTGTTTCAGAACCATCATCTAAAACGAAAACTTCGCCATGCTGATAAGGGTTCATTGTGCCTGGGTCAACATTTAAATATGGATCCAATTTCAAAATTGTAACCTTTAGACCTGAATTTTTTAATATGTAGCCAATAGATGAGGCCGCAATACCTTTGCCCAGGCCAGACATAACTCCGCCGAGTACAAATATATATTTAGTAGGGTTTTTTGAAGACATTATAAATATCCTATTAATTAATTTTTTCTTTATTCAACTTAGCAATCACATAATCTAGGTCTTGAGGAGTATCAACTGCATGTTGCTCTAAATTCGTTATAAGTGCTTTAATTTTTATATCATTATCTATTGCTCGGAACTGTTCAAGTGAATATTTAATTTCATTTTTTGAGGCAGGCATTGAAGAAAATTCAAAAAGAGTTTCTCTTTGAAAGCCATAAAAGCCTATGTGCCTAAAAACTCCACCGATATCTGAGTCATAAATATCGCGCTTAAAATCATATGCATTTTGATGTTCATCTAAAAAAGCTTTCACTATATTTCTATCTAAATAGTCTCTAATACCTATGTTGCGACTTACTACAGTAGCCATTGTTACTGTAGGGTCATCAAACAGTTTTATAAGTCCATCAATTAAACGAGGATTCAATAATGGTTCATCACCCTGAATATTGATAACTACTTCAGCTTCATCTATCTCTTTTATTACTTGAGAAACTCGATCTGTTCCACTTGAATGCTCCTCGCTAGTCATGACTAGCTCAAAATCAAAATCAGATAAGACTTGCTTAGTTTCTTCAGAATCTATTGCCACGATAATCTTATCTAGAAACTTTGATTGCTTAGCTCTTTCTGCAACGTGCGCAATCATAGGTTTTCCATTAATATCTGCTAATATTTTTTTAGGAAACCTCTTCGAACCAATTCTTGCTGGTATAACACCTACAACCATTATTTTAAAATAAAATTAAATTTAAAATTATTTATCATCATTAATAGTCTAATATAGTAGCGAATATGTTTATATGTAATGTATCAGGCATAGTTTTTGTTATCAAATTTAGCCTTACTTTTAAAGAAAGAAAATTTATTCGAAACGAAGCGATTCGATTGGATCAAGTTGAGCTGCTTTCCAAGCTGGATATATACCAAAACCAATCCCAATAATTGAACA
>CALKMQ010000143.1 GCA_938092125.1 uncultured bacterium | reverse complement strand
GTCCAAAAAATTGGTGAGAGCGATGAGAAGTTCTTCAAATATGATATTACCGGAAGAATATGTGAAAACACTGATAGGATATCTGAAGATTATGACATGCCGACAATGAAAGAAGGAGATATTTGCGCAATTATGGATAGTGGTGCATACGGGTACTCAATGTCACATAATTTCAATACAAGACCTCGTTCATCTGAGATCTTGATTGATCAAAACAACGCTATTTTAATAAGAAAAAGAGAATCTATCGAAGATTTATTCAGAGGATGTGATGCATAAGGCATTAGCATCTTATTGTTTAATATTTTCATTTTTACTTTCAAAAGACTATCAAGGCATACACCAACAACAATTAGAATATTACAATGCTAATTATGTTATGCCTGAATATGGTGACACTAATATTGCAATCAATCCAATATCTTCTAGAAGCAGAAATCCCTCAAAAGAGGTTTTTGGGTATCACCCTTATTGGATGGGGACAGCATGGACAAATTATAATTTTGATTTAATATCCACTCTCGCCTACTTCAGCGCTGAAGTAACCGCAACAGGTGGCCTTAGCAATCTACATGGATGGCCAGTAGCTAGCCTAATTAATGAAGCACATGCCCATGGCACTAAAGTAGTGTTATGCGCTACACTTTTCAGTAGTAGCGACATTACCACATTGCTTAGTAACGCTCAGTACAGACAAAATTTAATTAATAATTTATTGTCACAAGTTCAAGCTGGAAATGCTGATGGAGTAAATATTGATTTTGAATCCTTCCCCTCTTCACAACGTGATAATATGGTCACTTTTATTTCGGATCTCACAGATACTTTTCATAATGCTATTCCAGGTTCTCAAGTTACAATAGCAATGCCTCCAGTTGATTGGAGCAATGCATGGGACTATAATGCTTTAGCTTCAATAAGCGATGGTCTTTTTATTATGGGCTATAACTACCACTATAGCGGTAGCTCAACAACAGGTCCTAACTCACCTTTAACAGGACCTGGTTACACTTTAACATGGACAATATTAGATTATTTAAATAAAACAAACTTCCAAGCAGACAAATTAATTCTTGGAATACCTTACTATGGATTTGAATGGGCATCATCTTCAAATGCGGTTGGAGCAAATACAAGTGGAACAGGCAGTGCAAAATTCTACTCAGAAATTGAAGGATTAGCTCAATCTTATGGGAAGTTATGGCACTCCAGTTCACAAACCCCATGGTATAATTATAATAACAATGGCTGGAATCAAGGATGGTATGATGATAGCCTCTCTCTTTCCTTAAAATACGATTTCGCACTATTTAACAACTTGAAGGGAGTTGGAATTTGGGCTTTAGGTTATGACGATGGTCGTCCAGAGCTTTGGGATTTACTATATAATAAGTTTGGTGAAAGTGCACCACCGATAAAGCCATCTAACCTCTTCATGAAAAACATAGGTGAGGGATCAATCGAAATTGATTTCGAAAGTTCCGACAATTCGTCGGAGTTTATAGTTTTAAGAGGATTTCTAGAAGTCGCTGGAGGACTAGACACCGTTGGGATTTACTCTGAAAAACCTATCATCATTGATAATTTAAATGAAGGTGAAAGTTATTTTCTTAGTGTCGTTGCAAAAAACTCTCTCGGGAATAGCGAGCCAACAGAAATGCTTGGTATAGTTCCTTCAAATAATGATGTGAACGTTCTTATCGTGAATGGATTTGATAGAGTCAGTGGAACGAATAATACATTTGACTACATCCGTCAACATGGCAGTGCATTTAATAATCATGGCCAGGCATTTGATGCTGCATCCAATGAAGCAGTCGTCAACCAACTGATTGATATACTAGACTATCAATTTGTTGATTGGATACTTGGAGAAGAAGGAACTTCAACAAGTGTATTTTCTTATTCTGAGCAAAATTTAATTACTACCTATTTGGAATCAGGTCGGTTTTTATTTATTTCAGGATCAGAGATAGGTTATGACCTTGAAGATCAAGGAAGCACTACAGATAAAGATTTTTATCAAAACTATTTAAAAGCTGATTACATATCAGATGCTGCTGGAGGGCACGAAGGTGTCTATAGTGGCTACGGCTATAGTGGCTCAATCTTTGAAGGAATAAATACTATTAATTATGATGATGGAAGTCATGGCACCTATAATGTTGATTGGCCCGATGGCATAAAGCCAATTGGTGGCGCCTCACTCTGCGCTGTATTTTCCGGCGTAGATCAAAATAGCTCTGGCGGGATGGGTATTCAATATATCGGCTCTTTTGGGTTAAGTAATCTTACTGGAGGTCTAGTTTATTTATCTATTGGATTTGAAACAATCTACCCTGAAGATAAAAGAAATGAAATTATGTCAAAAATAATAACGTCTTATGAGTCACAACTAAAAATAGAGGATTTTGATAACATACAACCTAAAACCGTAAACATAAAAAATATTTATCCAAATCCATCAAACAGCTCAATTACTATTTCATTTTCCGTATTATCATCAAATACTACTGTTGATCTAAGCATTAAAAATATTTTAGGCCAAGAAGTATATAAAACTTCTATTAAGCCAATATCAATAAATGAAAAATGGACATGGAATGGCATTCAGAATAATGGCTTTATTGCTCCTTCAGGAAATTATTTTATCTCAATCAGTCAATCAAATAAGATTTCAACAAGAAAAATAACATTGCTAAAATGA
This sequence comes from uncultured bacterium, assembly GCA_938092125.1. Lineage (GTDB taxonomy): Bacteria > Fidelibacterota > Marinisomatia > Marinisomatales > UBA1611 > TMED80. The sequence continues at coordinate 26,373 of CALKMQ010000143.1, read as the reverse complement.
TTCTATATTTGAAAATATTTTTTTATTTGTGCTTTATATTATTACCAATCAATTGCCAACAGCATAAAAAAAGTATAGGAATCCATCAAACACAATCAATGTATTTTCAGAATAAAAGGAAACCAATTAGTGAAAAAATAACTGTTCTAAATGGTATTGATGTACTACTTGAAAAAAAACTACATTTCATACAATCAAGAAAAATCGCGTTAGTCACTAACCATAGTGGAGTTGATAAAAACTCCATTCCTAATTATAAACGATTAATGGAAATTGATGACGTAGAATTAAAAGTTATTTTTTCTCCAGAGCATGGCCTTTTTGGAGAATCTGAAGCTGGTGAAAAAATAAATTATACGAATATTGAAAAACTGCCTAAAGTCATTAGTTTATATGGCGGAACACGAAAACCAAGCGCTGAAATGCTCGAAGGCGTTAACCTTATCATCTATGATATCCAAGATATTGGAGCACGTTTTTACACTTATATTTCAACATTAGGGCTTGTGATGGAAACTGGTGCAGAATTAGGAATTCCTATATTAGTTCTTGATAGACCGAATCCAATTCGCGGAGATATAATTCAAGGTCCTATCCTTGATCTTACATACAAATCATTTGTGGGACATTACCCAATTCCTACTAGATATGGAGGTACTGTTGGCGAACTTGCGGTTGAAATATTAAAAAACAAATGGATAAGCCCACTACCAGAACTTGAAATAATTAAAATGGAAGGATGGCAGCCAAATGCTTGGTTTGATCAAACAGACTTACCGTGGATACCACCTTCACCAAATATTCCAGATCTTAAGACTGCGATAATATATCCGGGAATGTGCATATTCGAAGCTACAAATGTTAGTGAAGGTCGAGGAACACCTAACCCTTTTAAATGGATAGGCGCTCCTTGGATAGATGGAAAGAAACTTTCTCAAGTTCTGAATAACTTTAAACTCCCAGGAGTTGTTTTTGTCCCAAAAACATTTATACCTCAAATAATAAAAGGAAAGTCTGAGAACCCAAAATTTAAAGACCAAAAATGCAATGGAATTGAAGTGTGGATAACAGATCGGAACCAATATAAAAGTATTGATGTTGGCGTATTAACTTTATTCTCTATTTATAATATGTACCCCAATAAAATAAAAATTAAAGAAAGCGGACTCAATAGATTATGGGGAGGCAATGACCTTTACAAAAAACTCATGCGCGGAGTAACTGCCGATAATATTTTAAAATATTAGATCAATGGTCGACTCACTTACTTTTACTTCTATCTTCTTTTTAGGATGCTTACATGCTCTAGAACCTGGCCACGGTAAAACTTTTCTTTTGGCATATACTGTTGGAGGAAAATTAGACTTTCAAAAAATCATACTACTAACACTCAGTTTATTGGTATCTCATTTTTTAGTGCTCAGTATTATTGCTATAATATTTAATTTAATTTTGGCAGAAGTCGCCAGTTCTTTTTTACATGAATTTTCTCACTGGATTGCTCCTGGAATAATTATCAGTTTTGGTTCTTTTATCCTCGGCAGAGCTATATATAAGATGAAACATGTTCATTCAAATGATTGCGGTCATAATCATGGGGATTTTGGCAATTCAAAAATAGAAAATCCCATCACAGTTGGTTTGCTGACAGGTATTTTACCATGTGCATCCTCTCTTGCTATTGTAATGATGACAGGGATTACACCCTCTATACCTTCTATTATTGGCTTTATATTAATATACGTTCTAGGAATAGCACTTGTACTATTTCTGGTTGTATTAACTTTCAATTTTGCTAAAAATATAATTGTTGAAAAATTTAATAATCTTAAAATGAATATAAACCAAGAAGTCCTGAGTGGCTGTTTAATTCTTGGTGTTGGGTTTATTTACTTAACTTATAATTTTTTAGGCCATTCACATTAAAATTATAAATATATCCTATTTCTTTAATAGAATAACTTTCAAAGGGTCAATGTAATTTGATGAAGTAGGTTTTGCAATATAGATCCCCGAACCTAATTTTTTACCACTAAAATCTTTACCATCCCATAAAAGAGTCAACCTTCCAGAAGAAGCATTATTTCGTTCAATCATATTAACTTTTCTACCTAATAGATCATAAATATTCATCTTAAAATCCATTTGATCTATTAAATCAAAATTAAAAGAAATTGAATTGAAAAATGGATTTGGGTAAGGTGATTTAAAGATTGAAATAGGCGGTATCTCGAAGTATGACTGAGTGAAATCAAATATTTCAGCTCGAAACCTCGGAAGATCTATCCATACATTATCGCCCGGACAGGCAGTGGAACCAAAATAATCACGATGACCTAATAAAAGTGAAGGGCTTTGCCCATATGTATCTGAAATCCAAGAAAAAAGTTTCACGATAGCTTCTCTACTCTCAGTAGTTATCTCTTGCAAACAAGATACTTCTGGAGGATGGTAGCAACCCAGTAGACAAACACCAATATTACCTGTGTTTGCGCCTCCAACATGAGCACCGATAACTGTCTCTGGTCGACCTTGATAAATATTACCTGCTCTATCTACAAGGAAGTGGTACCCAATATCATTCCACCCTCTTCCATTTTGATGAAAATCTTGAATCCAATAGACCTGATTTTTTCCTTCTTCTATATCATCTGCACTACAGCACGCTGCATGGTGAAGAGTAAGTTTATCAAAATAAGGATGGTAACTGTAGGATGATTTTGGGTCCTCTGCGCCCCATTCTTCTCTGCTAATTATTGTAGGTTTTGGGACTGTTCCAGATACAATTCCTAGCCCTTTTGCTAACCCCGGAATTTCTATATCTACTGGGAAAATGATAATAGATTTTAATTGTATTCTACTTTTTGCTAATATTTTGTATGAAAAATAAGCTGACGAATCTTTTATCTCTTTTAAAAATGTTCCAATCCTATTTTCATCACCTGGTTGATTAAATATCCTACCAGAAATTTGGGAGGAAGCCTCGCCATCTTGAAAAATTTTAAAAATAACTTCCTCGATTTCATCACCATAAATATTAAGTGCGGCACCTTCGATATCTCTTTCAAATAATGGAGATTTTCCTTCTATAATAAAAAAATCTAAACTATCACGAGATGAAAAAGGAGGATCAACTTGAAGAGTGATGCCAACATCATCTAGCTGAGAAAAAATCAATGAAGGAAATAGTACGAAAAAAACTATAAAAAACGCTCTATTCATTATAGAGGAATTCAACAGTAATATATGTATTAGTAATTAAAACTGATGGATACTCTTTGAACTATCCCTAAAGGGCCAAAGTCTGCTGATGTATAATCAATTGTAAAATTATTCGTAGAATTCATGATTGGATATCTAAGACCAAAACCAAAAGAGGCGCCTTCGATTGCATCTTTTTTCCCAATACTAGGATAACCAGCACGAACAGAAAACATATTATTTACATTTGTCTCAAACCCAATGTTTATATATTCATAATTATCATTTGGATGAACAGCATCAAAGGCTAAGAGCACATCTAAATTTTCTTTTTTAACAAGGTAGCCACCTAGCCCAACTCTAAATAGTAGCGGCAGTGGGAAAGCATCGGTCTCATACTGCGCATTTACGAATTCAATATTGCCTTGATTTATCGGGTCAGGATCAACGCTCAAATTCATATCCCTACCTGATAATGAAATATCATTACCAAAGTTTGCAATACTCGCACCAAGGATTAAGTTTTTAATAGGTGTATTATACTGAACGCCAATATCAACACCAACTGTTTGACCAGTAGAATGCCATATTCGTTGTCTAATATTTTTAATTGTTGCGCCTAATGAAAGATGGTCTGTCAATTTTTTACCGATACTCAGGCCTATTGACATATCTTGGGAGTTAAATTTTTCACCCGTACCGGATGGGTTTTCGACAGTTCTAACTAAATCATCTGGAGTCGTTAACATTGTAAGTGATAATGAAAAGACGCCTACTCTTGGCCACTCAAAACCAAATGAACCAAAATTATAATCGGTACCAGCTAACCAACCATTATTTTCAAAGTATACTTGAATGCCTTTTAAGTGCGCTAAGCCAGCAGGGTTCCAAAATCCGCTAGATAAATCATTTGCGATGGCAACATTCGCATTACCCATTGCCAGCCCCCTAGAACCTGCACTAATTTTTAAAAATTGAGCAGCGGTTGTACCTACTTTAGAAATATCTTGGTTATTCTCTAGCTGAGCAAAACTAAGGGTAGAAACAAATATTAGAAAGAATACTATATTTTTGTAAAATCTCATTATTTAATGACTGCAAACCTTCCTGTCGATTCATTCCCATCTTCACTTTTAACATGGTATATATACACACCAAATGAAACAGGAAAATTATCTGAAGTTGTAAGATCCCAATATTTTATACCATCTTCAATTGCACTGTCATGTTTTAAAGACTTTACTATTTCACCAGACATTGTATAAATATCAATAGTACAATTTGCTGGTATATTTGCAAAATAAACTCTTCGAGGTCCTCTATCTAATGGGTTTTGAAGATCTAGAGGTTCAATATTGCTCGAGACAACATAAGGATTCGGCACTACATAAATATCATCCATATTATCCTTTTCAACCGCCTTATCTTCCTTTGCAGATGAAGTAGTGAATATAAATTTATCATCTGAAAAAGATCTTGTTGTAAATATAGAAAAAATGTCTCCTGAAGAGGGTGAAATTGGAGCATCTGTTGTGTCAAATGTTAGCTCCCAAGAAAATGAATTCATTGTAGAGTCTTGAAGAATTATAATACGCTCACCAGGATTCCAGAGGCTATCAAAAGGAGCGCTTTCAATAAGTACAAAAGGTAATTGTTTTTCCTCAAAACCTCTTGTTGTTTCCCATATTTCAAAATTTGCCTTTACATATTCATACCCAGGACGATAATTACTGCTTACAGTATCACTAAACCAACGAAGCTCGTAATCAGCTGGATATTTATTAGCCCCTAGATTGTTGAATGGTTTGACAATTGGCTCCCAATTAGTTGAACTACTAGCATTCCAACCTATTTTTTGTTCTTCTAAAGCCAAACTCTGATTTTGAACAGACAAAGTCATACCATCAAAAATCGGATTCCCTTCTTCTGAACTTAACTTTTTACTATTCACAATAGGATAATAAATAAATTTTGCGGTTATTTCTTCAGATTCGACAATTGCGCCATCCGTATAAATTAAAATTTGACCATCCTTATCCAATAAATCATAATCAACACCACTGGTAAGCAATGCGCCATTAGAGCTAATAAGTTTGAAACTCAGACTATCAATGTTTTTGTAAGACAATTTATGATAATTACCCAAGCGCGCTGTCAATGTATCTGATACTTCTTTTTCATCTAAGACACTATAACTAAGCCCCTCGTCTTCATTAAATACTATTTGAAAACTGTTTTGATCTTGTATTGAAGAAGGATCAATAATTTCTAGATTAATTAATCCTGTACCATTACCTTGAACTTGACTTGGTGCATTATTAGTTATTGATGAAGCGACATAACCTGCTGTCATTGTCCTTGGAACTACTGCTATTGTATTGACATCTAATAAAATTTCCCCTGTTTCAGGATTCACCGTAATTGTTTTTGAACATTCTACTGGAGCAACTTCAAGTGCAGCATCTCCATGATCATAAGAAACAACAGCGTAGTAATATTTTTGCCCATTGACAACATTATTTGAATCTACAAATACATGACGCAAGCCCGTATTGTTTCCTAAGTTATAACTAACACCTCTTCCAGAATAAGGTATTTGACTAAGGCCAGTATAATCATTTACTAAATCAAATTTAGCGGATGCTCCATCCACCGTCTTTAAAGGTTCAAACAAAAATTTAGAACCATTTGCGTCCGTGATTGTTTGCTGATCTAAAAAAGAAGGATCTGTTGAACGATAAATTACATAGCCCTCAAAGTCATATGTTTCTGTAATCGGATCAAAGCTAGACTCTGCAATATCATCCCAATACAACGTTACCTTTTGATCACCAGGGACCGCGGTAACATTTGGTTTTTCCGGTGGCTTAGCAAATTGATAGTTTTTTTCGTAAATATCTTGCGCAGTAGTCGCATTCAATGTCAAATCATCATAATCTTGGCCAACAATCAATGCAATGCTAAATCTTCTTGATTCATTTTTTGGTAAGCTAATAGGGCCTGAGCTATAAATAAAAATATAGTCTCCAGCTTGAACAGAATTGGCTGAATCAAAAACACCAGGCGTTAAATAATTTTCAAAAATAAATTGATCATTTGATATTCTATTTTGACTCGTGAATGGCGGTGAAGCAAATCCAGTTAAACCTACCATGTCAGACTCATCTAAATCTGTCCAATCTATATTTGGTTCTCCCGGCTTTCTTAAATCAAATTGATCTCCGGGAGTTGGAACACCATCATCTTCACCTTCATCTCCTGTATTTGGAATGCCATCAATACCAACATCGTGCTTTTCAACATTCCAATCACCATCTTCATCTATACCATTGTCCTGTCTCTCATCGAGTAAACCATCATTGTCATTATCAATGCCATCATAAGGCTGACCAGGACTCTCTAAAAACTTATATCCAAAGTAACCGGGCTCTTTTCCGGAGACATCAGAAATTCCATCTGCATCCCAACAGTATACCATATTAAGGTCACGATCAAAATAAGATAAATCATCTTGCCAATTAGAAGGACCACCGACGTGGGGATCACCCCACATTCCAAAGGTAACCTCCTCAAGGTCTTTATCACTTTTGTTCGTCACTTTATAAATTAGAAAAATGATATCTTCAGCTAATGGATTCGCCCATTGGTAATACCTTGATTCTATCTCAATCCCCAAACCGCGTTTCGTAGAATCACTAGTAAAAGGATAGTAATCAAATTCTTTATTTGTTCTATCATCCACCACAAAGAAGGACTCCAAGTCAGAATTTGAAGCACCTTGCCTAAGAGCACCCGGCCAAACGTAATCTTTTAAATTAGAATTATACCAACCAAACGGCCAGCTATCAGGCTTTCCATCACCATCTCTATCTAAATCATTACTAGTAGGAATATTCTCACTAGCTGGGTCACCATAGGGAACTGTTAAGTCATCATTAAAAGCCAATGGCTCCCAACCATAAAACTCTAAACCATCAGGCGAGACTTCTCCTCCTAAAGAGGTTAATCCATCACTAATCATTCTAGCATACCATGAAGTATCACCATTTGATACTTCATAAAAAGCATCTTGATGACCATCAGATAATAAAGGAACTTTTGCACAAATAAATGGTCCAAACTCATATCCATAGCCTAGCGTCTCCCAGACAATGTCTGTGACTCTATTACCTGGACTACTAATTGAGCCGTAGTTCCATATTTCGGTCGTTATTTTATTACCGTTTAAAATTGCTTTTTGTCTTGGCAAAATTTGATCATCAGCCGTTTCAGCTTTCCTAGATGCTGAGAGTCTATCCCGCCATCTGTAATAACGATCATGATCACGCTTAGTCCAATTTTTCTTTGGTCCGTCAATATACCAATCAATATCTTTGCCAAAAGGCCATTGACCAAATAGATTTGGAAATAAAGATCCGATACAAAAAATAGTTATTATTATTCTCATCATACTATTTTATAAATCCAGACTTAATCCTACTTTAAAAGACCTAGGAGCAGAATAGTAATTTGGCCTTGTTACATAATCTTCCCATGTATGGAGACCAGGCATTCCATAATTTTCAATCAATTGCTCAGACTCTTGATTGCTACGATATTCATATGTGTACTTTGCTGTTCCAGTATCATCAAATACGTATCGTTCGTTACGCAGGTCAAATAAATTATATACCCTAACAAATAATGCGACTCTATATCCTCTGACAGACACTCTCGTTTCTAATTTTGCATCAACATTCCTTTGAATTGGTTTTCTACCACTGTTTGGTTTAGGAATGAAATTTGCATTTGGAATGGATGGCGTGTAAGGCCAGCCAGTTGAGATTTTTCCAATGATACCAAGTGTCGTTTTTGATGGGTCTCCGATAATCAGAGTTGTGTTAAGCAAATGAGACTGATCCCATGATAAAGGCACAATAAGCTTCTCTTCCTCTGTACCACTAAGAGCACTAAAGTAAAATGATCCAGAGTTAACAGAGTTTCCTTCGGATTTCTGGTAGGTATAATCTACCCATAAGCTCGTTCTTGACACCGGGTCATACCTTTTAGTAATAGATAGCGTCAAGCCTCTTGCGCTTCCATAGTCTTTATTTAAATATATTGAATAATTAGAAGGACCATAGTTTGGACTATTATATCGAATGCTCTGTAAAGCTAAAAGCTCTCGGATATCTTTATGAAACACATTAAAGTCCATTCCAATTAGATTACCAAACTGTTGTTGGAAACCGAATTCATACAAGACAGTCTTTTCTGGTTTGAGATCAGGATTTCCGACAGTTGGGGCCAATCCAGCACCAAAATAACTTTCTCTATATAAATTTCTTAAGGTCGGCATTTGATAAAAATGCCCATAAGAAAAGTGGAAAATACCTTTATCCGTTATCGGCAAAGAGACACCAATTCGGGGAGAGACCATTGTCTTTGTCTTCGCTTCTTTTTGATCTGCCTCTGGATAAAGCAAATTAGCAATAGTTGAATCATTGGGAACAAAGGCATCATAACGAATACCAAGATTCATTATCATGGAGCTATATTCCATTTTATCTTGTATATAAGCCGAATACTGGACAGCATCTTTATCGTAAAAAATGTGATAGGGAGAATTATTCTCAGATAACACAGTCGGCTCGTCAAAATTTTGATCATATAGTACGGTCAGATTTCTTTCAACTAAGTTATCATTTCTAAAACTAAAACCAGTTTTTATTTCATGGTTAGAGCTTATTTGGCTCGTGAAGTCAAACTTGCCGCCGACAGATTTAGAGTTTCGATATGTATGTCCCATCTGTGTACCACCGAATAAAAAGGTAGCCGATGTTGGCTCAGTATTAATATAGTCTGTATTTACGTACCGCTGATCTAGTGTATCTGCGTATAAATAATTCTTATAATCAGTATCACTAAAAAATACATTACCTTCATAAAAACTTCTTGCAGAAAGTGAATGATTGATTTGTAATGAATGATTATTATTTTGTGTGTAGCCCGTGGCTATGCCATCAGGATTATATTTATAAGCATGCGAATAGCTCTTACTTTGAGACTTTGACATAATCGATTGAGTAGATATTTTTATTCTCGGTGAAATTCTCCAAGTAAATTTTGAAAGAAAGTTATTGCTCTCGCTAGGATTCATTGGAACATAATTACTATCACCGGTCATTTGGATATACCAATTCCCGCTAGGCGGGAAATAAGCAAAATCACCGGGAGAATGCTCTCTTATACCATTAAGATAACCTTCACTTTGATTTCTCCTTACAGAAATATTAAACGTTAACTTATCACCTAAACCTGGAATCACCGGTCCAGACACAAATGCATCTAAGGTAGTATTTGCAGTAAAAGACTGGTCAGAAATATTAGGGAAAAGATCTTCTGCATTCGAATTATAATCACCAGCATAATAAGAAAGACTACCTTGATAATCTTTGCCACCATCTTTTACTTTTACATTCACAACTCCACTCATCGCATTCCCATATTCTGCATTGAAAGCCCCACTAACAAGTTTCATTTCTTCCAGAGCTTTATTGCTTAAACCGACTGCTAGTGAGTTTGTAAAAAACGGGTTTGACATAGAAACACCGCCGATGTAATATCCTACTTCATTGCTTCTACCACCTCTGACATGCAAAGCTCCATCAGCACTTTTATTCACGCCTGCATGTGTTGATAGAACGCCAAGGAAGGATTCAACCGGCATATCTGCAATTTCCTTAGCCGTCGTAACTCTTTGTGAAGCTGTTAAATCTTTCTGGATTAAAGGTCTTTCGGCAACAACAGTGACCTCCTGACCTTCCACAACCGATTCATCGAGTTTGATATTGATTTCCGTGGTCTGAGATGTCGTAATTCTAACATTCTGGAGCACAACTGGAGCAAACCCGATAGCATCAACTCGAACAGAATATGTTCCTGGGGGGATGTTTAAAATTACAAATCTTCCATCCTGTCCAGAAGCAGCACCCAAATATGTATCCGCAATCATTACATTGACGCCTACAGCAGGAGCATTATCAGTCTTTTGAGTTATTGTACCAGTTAGCTTACCGTTCGAACTAAATAAGAAACCTGAGAGGAGTGTGAGGAATATTAATTTTTTCATTTTTAAAAACTAAAAAACAAGGGAGAACGAAATTGTTCTCCCTTGTTTGATTTAATAAAGTAATTAAATGAAGCTTATTACTTAAGCAAGGTCATGCTTTTGACCTTCTTCATGCCAGCCCACTCTAGACTGTAAAAGTACATTCCAGTGGAGACTTGAAGACCATTTTTATTCTTTCCGTTCCACATTACCTTGTGTGTACCAGCAGAAACTAATTTGTTATTAACCAGGGTATTTACTAACTGGCCATTAACGTTATAGATCTTAATAGATACTTTACGGTTAATAGGTAGCGTGTATTGAATAGTCGTATTAGGGTTGAACGGATTAGGGTAGTTCTGTTCTAAACGATATTCTTCAGGACTAATGAAGGTAATTGGATCATCTGTAGCTAGCTGTTCTGAACCGTTTTCTAGAAGTACGAACTCCCAGTTTTTCGGATTAACAACTTTTGTTTCTACAACAATATTTGAGTCACCAGTTGCATCCCAAGTAATATCCTTGTGTGTTAAAGAATCAGGGTTACTTTGGAAAGACATCAGGATCTCTTTTTTACCATCACCATCAAAATCTAGAAGATCATAGCCCCAGTTTGTCTGGATCTTTTGAGGAAATCCCCATTTTCTTTTATAGGTAGTAACTGCTGTGCCAGTTGAATCTGTTGTAGTAGTTCTTTCCGCTACATCAAGCTCACCATAGTAGACAGCTTTTTGAAGATAACTTGAAGCCGATGAAGGATCAGGCCCAATATACTCATGAGCAATAACCTGCGGTCTTCTACTGCTAGTACCACTAGTGAAAATATGATGGTTGTCTCCGCCATCGTATCCATTACCAATACCACCAATTATATTACCACCACCAAAGCCAACTCTTTTGACTTGACCTGGCCCAATCATAGTTACGTCATCAGTTGCATCATAGTCTACAACATATAATTCCCCTGAATTAGCAGCATAACCAAAACCTGCTCCATATGTTGCGAAATACGCTTCTTCATTTCCATCGCCATCCACGTCTGCTTTACTTCCACCATTCAACGAGTGTTGGTCGTTACTAGCAGCTTTATAAAAACTACCCATTGATGTCGTATCATAGGTATCAGCTCCAGTTACTGCAATAGTATGGAAATTAAAATTATTCCATTGATGTCCTAAGATTTCTCTTTGGCCATCACCATTCAAATCGACTGGAAGTGCATGGTAAGGAGATCCGCCACCGAAATCATTATAATCAGTATGCAACTCAACAGACCATGTTTCAAAGCTACCGCCTGAATTGTGAACGATGTCATCTCCTGCAGCAATAGAGGAGACTATCATACCCTTAGAACCATCTCTTACTACTGAAATCAATTCCTGCTGACCATCACCATCGATATCATCAATTTCAAATCTTTCATGACGAAGATTTTTATTGTTGTTATCTGTACCGTTATAAAGGCCATTTACAGAAGAAAATGTTGTTCCGTAGTTATCACTACCAACTACACCATCCCATTCATAAATATGGAACCCTAATGCATTCGCTTCACTAACAGGAAATACAATTTCATGCTTACCATCACCATCAAGGTCACCGACATTCACACTTCTTGTTCCATATGAGTATAGTGTCGAATCTGGCATTGGAGACTGCCATACAACGTCAAAGGCATTGTTTGCATTATCGAATTCATAAACTGAAACTCTTCCAGAATACAGTGTAGTAATAACTTCATGCTTGCCATCTTGGTCCATATCCATACCGCCTTTTATAGCTCTTGTATTATTATACGAACTAACCTCACTAGCAGCTGTTGCGGAATCACCCATAGCAGCGGTTCCATGACCAATAACAGTCCAACCAGTTCCTGCATTTAAGGTTTCATTGCCACCATCATTGCTCCATGAGAAAGGAGCATGCTCAACAACTAAAAGTTGTGCTTGAGAAGCTTCTGTGGCATAAAGGTTTGAAATAACAACTTCATGGTGTCCATCACCATCTAAATCAGATTGTGATATAGATAGTGGGTAATAGCGATCTAATGGAGCACCTTTACTTGAAAGAATAGTTGTTGTTGTATATGACATTGCATCTTTAGGATTAGATCCGACGTATTCTAACCATAATACTGTTTCACCAGTTCCGGTACCAACAATGATATCTGGCTTACTGTCACCATCGATATCACCCATTCCACCGCCTCTACTTGAAGCTCCACCAAAAGCTAAAACTTCAGTAAAATCAGCAGCTGTAATATCAGCAACACCGTTTCCAACTACAGGACTCATTTTTAGTTCATCTACAAAGATACTGCTAACATCAGCACCACCAGTATACGATACACCTACCTGAACTATCGTTGCTCCAGCAGGAACCATACCAAAAACCTCTAAAGGTGTCCAAGAATTTAGAGAAGCAGCCGTTGAGGTCACTGGAATAGTTTTAGTGTCCGAGCTAAGAAATGCATAACCAGGAGCAAAATATTTCGCAAAAAGTGTTGCGGTTCCGGATGCTGCTGTAGTAGTTGGGCTTCCAACTATAACATGAGCAGATGCATAAAATTGCAACCCTTCAGCCAACGCATTGTCTCCAGTGTAAAGAAAAAATGCATTATTTTCAGTAGCTCCAATATGAGGAATCATTAAAGCAGAATCGCCAACAGAAGCTGCAAAAGAGATGTGCGTTGTATCATAAACAACGGAATCACCTCCAGACACATTTGTGAAAGTAGTAGTATCTATACTAAATAGTAAAGTATCACCACTAGTAGCTACTGTTATACCGTGATTATCAGGATAAAAACTCCAACCCGCAGTGCCACCATCGACGCCTCCATTAGTAATTACATTTGGCGCAATACTATCTAGAGAAGGATTGTCAAAGTAATAAAGTTTACCATTGGTCATTGGAAACCATGCATCATGATCATTATCATTATCAACATCACTAAAAGCAAACCCAGTGCGATTGAAAGAACCTGGATCATTATCTGCAGGAAAAATACCATTTAAATCTGCTGCAAGCGCATAGGTGTTTGGACCTGTTGCTTCAAAAATAGCCATACTAAAGTTATCCCATGTATTGACCCATACTTCATGCTTACCATCTCTGTCTGTATCTGCGATATCTACATCATAAACACCACCACCAAGAAGATTTTCAGTATCTAGGTGCTCATTAGTTAAGGAAGCCAAATTATCTAGGCTATTGCCTGTCAATGCATCAATAGACATACGCTTCTCACCACGGTCTGTTGTTACTAGCTCAACTTTACCGTCACCATCAATATCGCCTAAGGCGTAACCAGCTGGACGAAAGTTTTGAGCAGTATCAAATCCGTAACGATGAAGGAGTGTAGCTGTCGCTGGAAACGTTCCATCTGCACCCTGTTCAAAAATATATGTACCCCAAGTCGCATCATTTGAAGAAGCAGGGGGAACACCAAAATAAATTTCGTGCTTACCATCTTTATCAATGTCACCATGTGTCATTGCTGGTAAACTATTACCTGGGTCAGGAGATACGAAGTGCCATACGTATGTATAACCACCAGCACCATCAGACTCATATAAAAAGACTCCTACATTACCTGGATCTGGACCACCTGGAGGCAGTGTTTCATCCATTGTAAATAGAATTTCAGCTTTGCCATCAGCATCAAAATCCATTCCAGCCATTACACTTTGTGCACCTAGAACAGAAAAATCTGAAAAGTTAGCATCACCATGAAACATTAACTTATTGTCAATTCTAAAATCGACTCCAGCCTCATATTCATCAGCCATCATTGCTGATACCATAAAAACTGAAAGAAAAAGCGTTAACATTCTTCTCATATTAGTACTCCTTGTTTTTGTTATTAATTGAAAATATTTAAGATACAGAGTGAACCGTTTAAAAATTCACCATTGTAAATAATCTAAAATTTTCAATGTTTAATGAAGCAATATAATTTGTATGTACAATTAATTACAAGATTTAATTCAAAATTAATGAAAAAAAATTCAAAAAAATACTCTCTTACAATTAAGATACATAAATAATTAACTGTTTAGCATTATTTCATTATATATTAAAAATTATTATCTCGGTGCTTTAATTTTTTAAATTTTTTTTATATTTAAAATCATAGCTCGAAATCAACACCTACAATCATTTGTCTGCCTAAAGCTGGCTCAGTTATCGACCTTGATATATCAGAATGATTTGTGAGGTTTCGAATATCAACAAAAGTAGACACTTTATTTGTGAGCCAATAGTTTAACCTTAGTCTCAACGATGTAAATGGATCATACATTTTAATTAAGTCTTTGCTGTAATAAGATATTGTTGGTATTTCTGGGTTGTAAAAACCATCATAATACAATAACCAATCTCGCCCTTTTTTCTTACCTATGTAATTAACATCGACAACAAATGATCCACCCTTTTTTGATTTTCCAAAGTATCCAGGAATGCTATAGGCGAATGATATATTTCCAGTAGATTGAGGAACATCATTCCTTCGCACCCCTTCGTTAAAGTAGCCTTCAAACTGTGGATCATTCTGCCTTATACTATCTTTCCCCCAACGACTATCTATAATCGAAAAGTTTGCATTTATATCCAAAGGCCCAACCCTTGTTTTAGCAGCAAATTCCCAACCTTTATTAATGATTTGCCCTAGATTTATATAACGATATTCTTCTTTAGCAGTGTAAAGATCATCAATACTTCGGTCATTTGCAACACCATCTAGAAACAATTGATCAAAGTAAGTGACCTCAACAAAAAAATTATCACCAAAATATAAGTCGCCACCCATTTCATAACCCGATTGCCTTTCTGGCCTGAGATCTGGGTTTCCTAGATTGATGCTATAGTCTGACTCACTAGGTAGTGCTTGCATTGCCTTAGGCGGATTGATACCACCTCGCCCCCATGCTCCTCTTGACTTGATGATGATTCCAGCAAAATTATAAACATAAGAAAATCCAATTCTAGGACTATAGTGTGTTCCGTAATCTTTACCAAAAAACTCATTCTGCTCCACTCTTTCACCGAATGTAATAAAAAGCTTATCTTTATAGTCAACAACAAGCTCACCATAATAACCTGAATTTTTATTACTTTGCTCAACTAATGATACATCTTCATAATCCTCATAATAATACTGATCTTTATCTTCTTCTAATTCGCCAGAAATTCTAGTATGATTACTAAGCGTTCTTTGAGTACCAACCGTCAAATCGACATTAATATCATTTGAAATATTATTTTTGAAATGCCAAAAATAGTTTAGTGTATATCTATTCCAATTTTGCGTTAAATACGATAGACCTGTACTGGGATAAGATTTTTTATATAAAAAGCGTTTCGAGTCATTTCCAATAACTAAACTTTGATACAAGTCTGATGTAATGCTGTGAGTAATATTAAGACTGAAACCAGGTTTGTAGTAGCTTGTCCCACCAAGCGTAGAGTCTATACCTAACGCATCATCCCAATGAGCGGGCGCATTTACCCAATCGCGATCTTCCTTATATTCTAAAAGATGATATAGGTTACTTATAAAGCCTTGCTTGCCCCAACTGTGATAGGTCTTTGCGTCTATGACTGCAGAACCTATCCGAGCATTAATAGAACCATGAATTTTTGTCTGTTCAATATCTTTTCCATTCCCCGGCATGACTTCTTCATCTATGGAATTATTATAACCAATATTATAACTAATATTCGAAGGACTTCCGCCGCTCACACTTAAAGAAGCCTCTTGACCACTTGCCACCTCATCAATAATTGGAGCTTCAGTAGCCTTATTAGCAAACTTTACCTTTACTCTCATTTTTTTTCTATCAGCCCCTTTTTTAGTAAAAATCTGGATAATTCCACTTTGAGCGTTAGATCCATGCAACGTTGAACCCATCGGCCCTCTAACAACTTCTATTTTCTCAATGTCGTTCGGATCTATAAAATCTGATATTCCGGGAGAGGACTGCATATCAAAGCCTAATAACTCAATCCCATCTATGTATATCTTCACGTCACCTAATGGCCTACCAGAACCACTAGTCCCGCCTCTAATTGTAAATGCAGAATTATTTTGACCCGGGCGAGATGGAAGATTTGCATAACCGCCAGGAACTTTCCCAGATAACACTTCATCAATACTTCGAACGGGAAGTCTCCTGAGGTCATCTTGAGAAATAATTGTTATTGGTGAAGACTGGGCTTTCTTCTTTCGCTCGCTGAAACTAGCCGCAACAACAACTTCATCTAAATCAACCAGTGATAAAATGAGCGTAAAATCAACATTAACATCCATTCCTTGACCTGTAGTGAATGGTTTTGTTTTTTTTCTATGCCCTATGTACATCGCTGACAGTTTATACTCTCGATTACTAGGCACTTTTTGAATTCGATACTCTCCCTGAGCGTCTGTAGCGACTCCAAGTGTAGTCCCTTCAATATAAACATTCGCGCCAACTAATGGTTCTCCATTTTCATTATGCACAGTGCCCGATACTGAAATCGACTCAGCAATCATTTTTGAAATGATAATAGCAAAAAGTATAATTATTCTGGATATCATATAGAAGTCTCTTATTTTAAAAGAGTCATTTTTCTAGCTTCAGAATGAGATTCTGATTGAAGGCGATATATGTAGACGCCAGCAGGAACATCATTACCAAAATTATCTTTTCCCTCCCAAGCTATGCTTTGGTTACCAGACGCCAGCGCCCCTAATTGAAATTGACGAACTAACTTTCCACCTAACGAGTAAATAGATAAATCAACCTTAACAGCGTATTCAACTGAAAAATCAATAGTTGTTTTTGGATTAAATGGGTTTGGATAATTGCCTGAAATTTTAAAAACTGACGGCAATGGTTCATGATCTAGAGCAAGTGTTCCTAGTAAAAATGAATCAACTTCCGTAGATGAAATTTCTCCATCAACATTTTGTGCGGTAACCCACCAATACATTTTTGTCCCATTTCCATACGGATCCATTCTCTTCATATAACGATAATCTTGGTAGAGTAAATTATAAAGAACTGGCATTGACCTGCTGAAAACATTTGCAGTTTGACTATTTACTTGCCAATTAAGTATCACGCCTCCGGGCTCGATTGTACCATCACCATTATCAGTCCCTCCATTAATCCTCACAGCAACTAATACCTCTGACCAGGAAGGTACATATTCAGTTAATGTATCTAATGTTGAGGTCCCAACCCAAGTCACCTCAATGGCAGGGGCTGTTAATGTTGAAGTATCCTTAGCAAAAACACAAAAATTTGATACAATAAAAAAAACTAAAATAATACTGATCTTTTTACTCATTTTAAGTACCTCTTTTATTTTAATGAAAATTTCATAATACCCGAACCGTTTAAATGCTTATCAATAAAGTCCCTAACCTCATCTGAAGATGGCCTAGGAGCGTGTGCCGTAATAATTTTCCCTTCATAATCGAGCATCATGAAACGCGGAATAAGTCCGACATTAAATGCTTTCATAAATGAAGAAGATAATCCCTCAGCATCATAAAGCTGAATTCCTCCAACATTTTTTTCCGGCACCATTTTTCTCCACTTTTCATAATCCTTTTTGTGATCGATTGATATGCTTACAAATTCAATATTTTTACCTTTATACTCTTTAACTAGTTTTTTCAAGGAAGGCATTTCTTTAAGGCAAGGCCCACACCATGTAGCCCAAACATCAATGTAAATTAATTTCCCAGATAGATCTTTTAAGGATGTCAGACCACCTGAAAAGTTTTCATAATTAAAATCAACCGACTCTTTGCCAGAAACTGTTTCAAGAGCTGATTTATATTTTGCCTCCAGTTTACGTTTCATCCTATCTGAAGTAAATAGTGGCATTATTTGACGATAATCATCATCAATAGTATTATTCCCTTGCCTCATTTTTCGCATTAACATACTAGCAAACTGCTCTCGAGTGTCTAGGCTTTTTACATTAGATATTCTGTTTTTTACAAATTCAATAATCGTTAAAGCAGAATCCTCGGACATAGCCTTTTTAGAGGCATGCCTATAATTTGCAATAATTAAATTTCGATAAGCTCCACTATGCCTAAACATCTCATCATCATCAATGTCAATATCAATGATCGGCTGGTAATAGTCATCAGGTAACTCAGCATCTGTTTTTTTATGGTAACTGTAAAACTTTTGATAATTGTTGTAGGTTTGTAAATAATCGTATTCAGCAATTCTTTTCTCTAACCTCTTATCCTCCTGGCTCAAAGACGACTTTTCAATTAGTTCAAAGACAGCATCCCTTGTAACTTTTATTTTAGACAGAAACTCTGGTAGTGGAACGACAAAATAATCTTTTGGATCACCAACAAATTCGGATCTAAGTGCAGATTTCTCAACACTAAAATTATTTTCGACACTTACTTCACCAGAGTATTGGCGACTTTTAAAAAAATTATCTGCATCTATATCAACATGGACATTTTTGCCTTTTTTAAACCTAACAGTCGAATACGGCCTTCCTATTTTAAAAAAATAGTAACCATCTTTATTAACTTTGACATTCGCTTTAAAATTGCCTGCTGAATCAATCGGAAAATCTTCCCGCATTGTGCTATTATAATTTGAGACAGTAATAACTTCGTCAACGGAGTTTTTTATTTTCCCTGAAAAAATAATATGCGAATCTTTTGAGGTTGAACAGGCGGAGAATAACACAAAAAATAAAATAGCTAGAATCTGGGTAATCATATATTTCAACTCTTTTCGAATGTTTAAGTTTATAAATTTTTCAAGATCGTAATATTAATTAATAGAAATAACATTATTTATATTTATATTTTTATTTATATCAATTTTATTTAAAGAACCATCTGCCCACTGGACTACGACTTTTTCTATATTTTTTTTATTTCCTAAAAACACGATGGGAGCTGATTGCGAAAGATAACCAGAACCAATATTCAGCTCATGAAGTTGAACAGAATCATTTTTATAATAGACCCAAATTTTTGAACCAGCAAATTTGCGCCCCTTCGGAAAATCAGGCAACCTAAGAGCATAAGAATCTGACCTGCTTTGGTTCATAAATAGTTCATAGTTGCTATTGTTTACTCCAACAAAAAAATCGACACTTCCATCGCGATTAAAATCATGTGTCGTTAAAGTCGTTGCATCACCAGGAACGACTAACCCACTTTCATCTGGAGATATAAGCTTAAACGCACCCGTTCCATCACCTAACAATAACTGACTTACACCGCCTTTCATGTAGCCAGTTTCTCTTTGTGGACCTGAAAAATTTTGTACGACATATAAATCCAAATAGCCATCGCCATTTACGTCGCACAAACTAGATCCAAATATTGGACTGGCTTGCACGGTCCTTGGCAGTGGGCGAAACTCAAATGTAATATCACCATTTGAATCTCTTGAATTTATCAAAACACCTGAAGCCAATTCATTCGCAACGAATTTCTCAGCGGACCTTAATAACGCTTCTGAATAAATATCTTCAACAGATGAAATTGCGAAGTCATGATACGTGGAAAATTGTTCTTTAATCATTGGCATTGCATTACTTGAGCAACTAAGCCCTCTTCGAGGCAAACAAACGTTTTGTTCAAATTTTGCCTCTATTATATTTTTTTGTCCACTACCATAAAAATCTCCATAAAATAATAATTCAGGATTCTCGTTCGTTGCTTTGTATTTTGAATTAAACCCGGTGTTCCCAACGATAAAGTCTGTATCACCGTCATTATCAATATCACCTCCACTTATACTATTAAACCAACCAAGTTTTTGTCCAAGTCCAACTTTTTCTGTTTCTTCTACAAGCTTGCCTGTGTAGTTACGGAAAAATCGTATCGGTCCCCATTCATATGAGATAAGTAAATCAGTCCAATTATCACCATCAACATCAGAAAAAATAGCACTTGTCACCATGCCTTTTTGCTTTAAACCTGGCGCAATAGCATCTGTGACATCTACATACTTAGGCCCTATGTTTTTTAACATATAAGACCTAGGGCTTTGGGGGTAGCTACCTGGAACAACCCTTCCACCAATGAATAACTCAAGTCTGCCATCTTTATCAATGTCAGCAGCAGAAACAATTCCACCGCTATCATACATTTTTGGTAACAAACCAGAAAATCCACGAGAATAATTACCACTACCATCATTTAAATATATACGATCTTGTAAAATTTTATCTCCTTGCTGGCACTCAACACCTCCACTTACTACATACAAATCAAGATCACCATCATTGTCAGGGTCAATAAAAATAGAGCCCATATCTTCATAACGAGCATCTTCCATGAACGTTTTTTGCGGCAAGTTATCAAAAGCACCTGAACCATTATTTATATAAATTTTACCGCTAGAACCAGATGCGCCGCCAAGGTACGCATCATCATCGCCATCGCCATCAACATCTCCCCATGAAACGCCAGAGCCAAGTTGTGATAACTTATTTGGTAATAGTTTTTCTCTTTTGAAATCGTTAAAAATCTTTTCACGATGCTTAACCTTAGATAGCGAGCTATTGCTCTTTTTAAATATAGTTTGATGTTTTGGTTTTATTTTTTTTGAATTACTTTTTTCTGCTATTTTATAAAAGTGGCCCACTGGTATATCCTCTAAAATTTGAACTATTCCAGAAGGCCAATATATCGTGATTTTGTCCGCTTTTTCATAAGTTCCAAGACCGAAGTGAATTACAGATTCACTCGATGACATAAAACCTCTTGAGCTCGAGACATATCTAGTCATTGTCTTTGAACTTTCATTATAATGCATTTCAACTCTAGCTCCTAGAGCTCGACTATTTGTTTCTTTTCCTATTAACTCTAATCTTATAGAGTTTTTGTTATTTAAATTATTATCATACAAACGAACTGCTTCATCGAAACCATTCATTATTATATCTAAATCCCCATCTCCATCAAGGTCTCCAAGAGCAGAGCCAGTACTGACACCAAGATAATCTAAACCCCAGTTTGAACTAACATCGTCAAATTTTAAATCTCCTAAATTTTTGAACACCATATTTTTAAGCTTGTATGGTTCTTGGTCATTCCAAAAATCAAAATTATTCACTGACTTACTTTTTTGACTACGAAAACGATCTTTTGCATCACCATTTCCAAAATCACGTGACATGCCATTCGTAAAATAAACATCCTCATAACCATCATTATCTAGATCACCAAATTTTACTGTCCAAGTCCAATCCGTTGCCGATAAGCCAGAAAGGTACCCCACTTCCATGAACCTATTCGTACCCGTATTTAAATAAACCATATTCCGCATATATTGTGGAGGGTTTGGAAAATTAAGAAACCAAGCTTCGCTATTAGGCCCCGTCATTGCTCCCATAGAAACTTTATCCCTGTAATGATTGCTACCAGCCATATCCGATGCCATGAAATCCATTTTACCATCGTTATTAATATCACTGTAATCAGAACCCATTGAAAACCAAGGTGTGTAAGGAACAGCCTGTGCTGTTACATCTAAAAATTGTACAATGCCATTTTCATTTAGTCCCATATTTTTAAACAAATGGTCCGGCCCCATAAAATCATTTGCTACATATAGATCTGGTCTACCATCATTATTATAATCCCACCATGTTGCTGATAAACCATAGTACGGATTTTTTCCTATCCCAGACTCCGCTGTTATATCTTCAAAATATCCATTTTCGTTTTTATAAAGATAATCATATTGACCAGCATTAATTAAAGCTGGATAAGTACCCGGTCTCTCTAAAAAATATCCAAGTTCTTTATATTCTTCCTCTACTTGAAGTTTCCCATTTTTACTTCCTGTTATTTTTGTCATAACAGAGTCATTACTCATAGTTAATCTATTAGTAAGAAGGTATGCGTCCAGATCTCCATCGCTATCATAGTCTGCAAATGCCATCATAACACTTGCTCCCTTATAGTCAAGACCATAATCTTTCGCTTTCTCTACAAATTTTCCTTTTGTATTTATATATAATTTATTGTGGCTATCAAAACCACAAACATATAGGTCTAACCAGCCATCATTATTGATATCAATAAAGGAAACGCCCGTACTCCACATTTTATCATCAAGGATACCTGTTATTTCTGTGACATCCTCAAATTTCATTCCACCTAAATTTTTAAATAGCCTTCCTCCATCTTGCTGCCTAGATAGAAAAACATCTTGCAAGCCATCGTTATTATAGTCCCCTATTGCTACACCAGCAGATATAAAAGAATTCTCAAGTTGATTTTCATATTGGGGCTCTGGACGCCATTTATTTACAAAATTAATCCCTGCTCTATTGGGATCAATATGTATATACGTATTTGATTTATTTTTCTTTTTGACCTTCCGATTAAATGGCTTAGCAGATAAAATTTGCTTTTCTGCAATTAGTGCATTCACTCTAGCTTTATCCCTCAATGAAACAGCTACCTTTATGTCAGTATTATTTCGAAAGGAATCACAACCTACCAAAAATATGATTATCATTAATGATATAGACAAACCTCTTTCAAACAAAATAAACCCCTTATATAAAAATTTGAATTTTAAAATTTGTCTAAAAAAGAGTAGCGTAATAATTTTATTAATACTTCTAAATAGCACATCATATCTTAAATAGGATAATTTTTAAAATAAATAAAAGTTCATACAAATATTAAAAATACATTACTTTTGAACTCTTAGGGATTACAATTAATTAACTATCATGAAAAATAATCGAAGTCTTATGGTGATTGACCCCGCTGCTATCACTCCTTGTATTGAATCCTTTAATCGTATATCTAAAGTAGCTCCCTTACCTGTTACATACCATCTACCAGCACTTTACAATACGGATAGTTTATTAAAAGAATATGATACTAGCTCAACAAATGGTATTATCATTCTTGGTAGCGCAACATCTGTAAATGATGAAAATAGATGGCAAGATAAAATTATTGAAATTCTTTTGGATGCATCCAAAAATGACATTCCTATTTTAGGCCTGTGCTACGGACATCAATTAATAGGTAAGGTTTTTGGAGGAAAAGTTGAACCTTTGTGGGATGGCGAAATAAAGCAAGGCAATAGAATTGTGCACTTAAAAGAGAGTGTGACCTGGGGGAAACCTAAATCTGGCCACTTACTATATTCTCATCAAGATGGCATTACAATTTTACCTCCTGATTTTTCAGTCTTAGCATCAAGCGATATGGTCTCCATTGAAGCAATAGCTAGTAATAACAAACCTATATGGGGATTTCAGCCACACTTAGAAGCCACTAATTCATTTGTAAAAGAGCATAAAATGGGGCCAAAAGGTATACAAGAGTCCTTTGATTTTGGCCATAGGCTTTTAGATAGCTTCCTATTTTCATTAAGATGATTAAACCAATTCATACTTTAAGTTTAATTTTTTTATTAAATATCTACATTTCTTGCACCCCTCCAAAATCACTTTATAGGATGGAGGGTTCTACGGCCTTGATAAAAAAAATAAATAAACTGATTGTGGATTCAGGAGTTGATCTAAATATGAGTATCCAAATCGTTTCACTTGGCGATGATAAAACACTCTATGACTATAATAGTCAAAAACTTTTGATGCCGGCTAGTACGAATAAATTGTACACATGTGCAGCCTCATTTCATTATTTAGGAAAGAATCACCGTTTCAAAACACAAGTTTTGGCAAGAAAAAATAATCTAATTTTGCGAGGTGGCGCTGATCCAGATCTAAAAATAGAGCAACTAGATTCGCTTTCAATTGAAGTCTCAAAAAAATATAAAAGCATCGATACCCTTTTCGTTGATGATTCTTTTTTAGATAGTTTAAACTATGGAGAAGGTTGGATGTGGGATGAAGGACCATGGTGGTACGCAGCTCCAATTAGCGCATTATCCATAAATGACAACTGCATTAATTTTTATATAGAGCCTGGACCATTAGGCCAAAATGCGTCAATAAATTATTTCCCTGAAACATCTTATATAGATGTTTCAAATAAATCTTTGACCGTTAACGACACTCTCAATTTTAAAAAAATCAGAATTGATCGAGATTGGGTGAATTCAAAGAATGATTTTACTATACATGGTGAAATCATGGATACAGCCAGCATTGACACATTCTATAGAAATATTAATAACCCTACTATTTTTGTTGGGACAATTTTCAAAGAGCTTCTAGAAAAGAACGGATCTACGGTTAAGCACCTATCAACAATTTCTAAAAATTCTAATGACTATTTTAATTTAATTGAACATCAGTCAAATTCATTACTTGTATCAGCAAAAAATCTTATGAACGAGAGCGATAATCTAACAGCAGAACTTTTTATTAAATCAATAGGCGCTTTAGATACATTACCAGGTACATGGACGACAGGCTTAGACAGTGTTAAATCTTTTTTAGCAAAAGAAGTGTTAATAGACACCTCTAATATTAGATTAGCTGATGGTTCAGGAGTTTCTCGTTACAACCTAACTAGTTCAGCTCAATTGATAGAGTTACTAAAATGGATGTATAAAAGTGACTATAAGAATGATTTCATTTATACTTTACCTGGAGGAGGCTGGCCAAAAAGTACTTTAGAAAAAAGGCTGACATCTGAAGCCGGATTAGTTCGAGCGAAAACGGGAGGACTATCAGGTGCTCGAAACTTAGCTGGATATATCACCTCCGAAAAGTATGGAGATGTAGCCTTTGCTATTTTAATGAATGGCTACATAGGATCGTCCTCTAAGTACACGCGACTACAAAACCAAATTGTAAAGGCAGTTATATATGATTAAGCCTAAAGCTCTACATAAAAATTCAACGATAGGAATTATTAGTCCCTCCTTTTGGCTCGATGAAGAAATTTTACTTTCGACATCAAAATATTTTTCAGACCTTGGCTATAAAATCGTATTTGGAAAAAGTAATAAGTTGAAATGGGGACCTTTTGCGGGCACACCGCAAGAAAGAGCAGACGATATTCATTATATGTTTGAGGACTCTAAGATAGATGCTATCATATGCGCTAGAGGTGGGTATGGTGCAAATAGAGTTCTCCCTCTCCTTGATTATGGAATCATAGCAGAGAATCCTAAAATTTTTGTGGGATACAGCGATATAACAGCATTTTTAACCTCAATTACTCAAAAAACTGATTTAGTAACATTTCACGGCCCAATGTTAACAACCTATAAAGAGTCATGGATTGAATATAATTATGGTTTGATGCAGCGGGTATTATTTGGTGAAAAATTTATTAAACTATTTAGTCCGAATGATCTTGAGCCAAAAATATTAAAAGAAGGAAAAGCAATAGGACCTTTGTGGGGGGGGAATATGTGCCTACTAACGAACAGATTAGGTTCAGCTGAAGAATTAAATACAAATGGATCTATATTATTTCTTGAGGATATTGATGAATATTTATATTCTTTTGAAAGAATGCTGGTACAAATGCGTAATGCCAAAATGTTTGATAATATTAAAGGCTTAATTTTTGGCGAACTAAAAGATATGAAAGATCAAGATATAAAATTTGGGAGAAATACAGACCAAATAATTTTAGATATTTGTGGCGATTTGAATATTCCAATTATATCTAACTTCCCTTGTGGCCATGGTAAATTTCAATCGACTCTTCCGATATCAGTGACTACTGAAATAGATACTAAAAATGAAGAAGCAATGGTTACTATAATTGATAACGCAGTTGAGGTATAGTTTTTATGCTTAATTATATCTGGTTCGGTCTTATTTTTATTTCCGTTGTTGTGGGTACAATAACTGGTAGAATAGATTTAGTAACAGAGGCTGCTATTTCTATGTCAAAGACCGCAGTAGAAATTGCTATTGGATTAATCGGAATCATGGCTCTATGGTTAGGCATTATGAAAATAGCTGAAGAATCTGGACTCATCAAAATCATTGCGAAGATTATTAAACCAATAACAATCAGACTATTTCCAGATGTTCCTGTCGATCACCCCGCAATGGGATCAATCGTTTTAAATATGGCAGCTAATATGCTAGGACTAGGCAACGCTGCCACGCCGCTTGGCTTAAAAGCGATGAAA
>CALKMQ010000142.1 GCA_938092125.1 uncultured bacterium | reverse complement strand
TTTTTTCATCTCGAAGTTTAATGCTTTTTATAACCTTATTTTTTTCACCAGATCGTAATGCGTCAACTGCATCATTGAACATTTCATGTGATAGATGAAGCATATCGTTTGATTCATTCCATGCTTGAGAAAGACTATCCTCCGATTTCCAAATATTTACAAGATCTTTAAATACTGACATGATTCCTCCAATTAATAAAAACTGTTATGTTCTTCCAAAATAAATAATACAAAGGGGTATAAAAACAAAAATAAAAAATAGATATAATAATGGTAAGTACTTTTTTGTTACGGCTTTCTCAGAAATAATTTCAGCACTTTTCAATGGGATATTTCTTAATACCGGGATACAATAAATAATTACGATACCAATTATATTAAAGAGCAGGTGGCTAAATGCAGCTACGAGAGCAGAAACTGTTCCTGTTATTGCGGCCAAAAGAGCGGTAACAGTTGTTCCTATATTTGCCCCAAGAGTAAATGGAAAAATTTGGCGGAGTGTCAAAACACCAGCTCCTGCAAGTGGCACAACTAGCGATGTTGTAATCGATGAGCTCTGGACCATAACCGTAATGATAATACCAAACGCCATTGCTTTGAGAGCTGTATTAAAAATATATTGATCAAAAAATCCTTCTATTTTTTTTAATACTAAACTCTTTAAAAGTTTTACGATACTATAAAGCATGAGGAACGTTATAAAAACGCTCAATACAAGATAGACTATATCATTATCAAAAGTAAATTTTTGAAGGAATTTAGAACCAGATTTTACTGCTAATTTTATTGGACTTTTAGATTGAAGGACTTCAATGTTTTCGATTTTTCCAAACATCTTTAATGCAAACCATTCTGATGTTTTTTGGAGGGGGTGAAAAA
This sequence comes from uncultured bacterium, assembly GCA_938092125.1. Taxonomy (GTDB): domain Bacteria; phylum Fidelibacterota; class Marinisomatia; order Marinisomatales; family UBA1611; genus TMED80. The sequence goes on along the minus strand of CALKMQ010000142.1, from coordinate 9,480 downwards.
TTATTTCGATTGGGAATACTATTGCTACAGCCATAATATTAAAAAAGTCATGAACTGTTGATGCTGCAAAGGCTCTCTTAAATTCACTTCTCTTATTTATATGTCCTACAGAGACTATTGTATTTGTTACTGTTGTCCCAATATTTGCACCCATTATCATTGGTATTGAACTTGCTATTGTAAGGCTTCCGCTACTCACCATTCCGACGATTAAAGATGTTGTTGTTGAAGAACTCTGAAATAATACGGTAGAAAATATCCCGATAAATAAAGCAATGAATGGATCACTAGTTGTTGTTAGTACTGTCTCTGCAAATTCTGAACCCATCCCCTTAATTGCAGATGACATCCCAGCTATTCCAACTAGAAAAAGGTAAAGTGAAGAAATAATCCCAGCTGTTTTTACAAAAATTTTAAGTGTGTCGTTATTCATTTAATCTTTTGCCCTAGAATTATATTAAAAGAGAAAGATTAGATTTGTGTTAGGGTTTTATACAATTATTTAATCCCGGTTTTTAGAATATCATGAATATGTATAATGCCATCAGGTTTTTTTAAATCATTTAACGAATAAACAAACAGACTAGTAATATTATACTTTTCCATGGTTTCTAGAGCTGTTATTGCCAGAGTGTCTGTTGAGATAGTTTTTGGGTTTAAAGACATAAAATCTTCAGCAGTTTTATCAAATATATTGTTGCCGCCTTTTTCAATTCCTCTTCTAATATCACCATCTGTAATTATTCCAATTAAATTATCTTTTTCATCTAATACGCCGGTTATTCCTAACCCTTTTTCGGATATGGTTAAGAGAGCATCTTTTAGGCTAGTATTTCTATGAACAAATGGGATTTCGTTGTCTTTATGTATTAGTTGATCTACTTTAAGCAATAATTTTTTCCCTAGTGAACCTCCTGGGTGGAGCTCTGCAAAATCCTGAGCATTGAATCCTCTGCTCTCTAAAAGAGCTACAGCTAATGCATCCCCCATCGCAAGTGTTGCAGTTGTACTTGCTGTTGGAGCCAGATCTAAGGTGCACGCTTCTTTTTCTACTGAAGTGTCTAAAGCATAGTCTGTATTTTTAAATAAAGTAGAATTTTCCTTACCGACCATGCTGATAGTTGGTACTGCTTTTCGTTTTAAAGATGGAATTATCTCAAGAAGTTCATGTGTTTCACCACTATTACTAACCATCAATACAACATCTTCTTTTGTAATCATTCCAAGGTCACCATGAAAGGCATCAGCTGGGTGAACAAAATGTGAAGGGGTTCCTGTAGATGCCATTGTAGAGGCAATTTTTTGGGATATCAATCCCGATTTTCCCATACCTAATATAATCAATCTTCCTTTACAATTAAGAATAGCATTAACTGCATTATCAAATTCAGTCCCTATTCTATTAGCTATAGCAGCAACTGCCTGAGCCTCTATTTTGATAACATTTTTTCCAACCTCTATATTTTTTGAATTACTCATAAAATAAATTTAACGTAAAAGTATATCCATATGCGTGTTATTACTTATTAATGTTTGAAACATCTCTGACCTGTAAACACCATGGCGATACCATGTTCATTACACGCTGATATTACTTCATTATCTCTTATAGATCCTCCTGGCTGTAGTACGGCCTTTATTCCACTTCCCGCAATTTTATCAATACTATCTCTAAAAGGGAAGAAGGCATCAGAACATAGAAATGAGTCTTTAATTTCTGTCCCTGATTTTTTTATTGCTATATCAACTGAATCAACTCTACTAACTTGACCAGCACCAACCCCAACAGTTGTATTATCTTTTACTATTAGAATGCCATTTGATTTAATATGTTTTAACACTTTCCATCCAAAAAGCATTGTATTTATTTCTTCTTCTGATGGCTCTAGTTCAGTAACTATCTCGAGTTTATTTTTGGATAAGATACTAGTGTCTGTTTCTTGGACAATCAATCCCCCAACTATATTTCTTACTTCAAGTAATTGGTCTCGAGGTTCAATATTCCCCACCTCAAGGACTCTAAGGTTTTTTTTCTTTGATAAAATATCTAATGATTTTTTTGTAAAAGCAGGAGCTAAAATAATTTCTACAAATACTTTCGATATTTCTTTTGCAAGTAAATCATCACAGGGTTGATTTATTGCAATAACACCACCAAAGGCAGATACACTATCAGCAGAAAATGCTCTTTTATAAACATCTAGCATGTTTGCACCAAGCGCAACACCGCACGGGTTTGCGTGTTTAACAATAACGCATGCTGTTGATTTAAATTCTTTTAAACACGATAAAGCAGCATCTGCGTCCATTATATTATTATAAGATAATTTTTTACCTTGGTGAATTTTTGCATTTAATATACCATTTGATTTATCTCCTGGGATTTGAAAGGCAGAAGCAGCTTGGTGAGGGTTCTCTCCATAACGCATATCGGAGTGTTTCTTATAGGTCAATGTAAAGTCATTTGAGAGCGCCGACTCTTTTAAATAATTATGAATTATAGTATCGTATTGAGCTGTATGTCCAAATGCTTTTGATGATAAAGAAGAACGTGTTTCAAAATTAATTTCATTTTCTTCATTTATATTTTCTAGTATGTGTTCATAATCAGATGGGTTAACAATCACTGTTGCCCATCCAACATTTTTTGCAGCACTTCTTATCATTGTGGGTCCGCCGATATCAATATTTTCTAAAGCTAGAGCTTGATCACAATTTTCTTTTGAAATTGTTTCAGAAAATGGGTAGAGGTTACAGATAACTAAATCAATCCATTTTATATTGTTTTCAGTAGCATCGGATTCATGTTTATTTCTCAATCCGAGTATACCACCTTCGATCAGGGGGTTTATCGTTTTGACTCTACCATCCATTATTTCCGGGAAATTAGTGTAGTCACTTACATCGGTAACGGGAATGTTTTTTTCTCTTAAAAAACTAGCACTACCTCCGGTTGATAAAATTTCAATGCCTCTAGAGTTAAGCTCTTTACCAAGCATTGCTAAATTTGTCTTATCAAAAACAGAAATTAGAGCTCGTTTAATTTTTACATTTTCAGTGTTTAACTTTGGGTTTTCTAACATATTATTTATTGGTTATAAGATTAATAGCTTCTATGAATGCTTTTCCTTCTAAAGCTTGAACTTTTTGTTTTAGTGTATCAATGTTGTCGTTTTGATCAACTGTGCAAGATTTTTGAACTAAAATAGGGCCACCATCAATTTCTTCAGTAACAAAATGGATAGTGCACCCTGTTTCTTTATCGCCGTTTGCTAATACTTGTTCGTGGACATTTGTATCCATTTTTCCAGCATACTTAGGTAGAAGAGAAGGGTGGACATTTAATATTTTATCTTGCCATTGGTGACAAAACTCATTTGAGAGAATTCTCATAAACCCTATTAAGAGTATTAATTCAACATTATTTTCTTTTAATTGATCTGTTACCTCTTGATCGAACTCATTACGCGTTTTACTCTTATGAGATATATACTTAGCACTTATGTTATGGTTTTTTGCTCTTTTAAGAATGAAAGAATTTTCTCTGTTAGATATAACGATTTTAATCGATGCATTAATAATTTTACTGTCGATTGCATCTATTACTGCTTGTAAATCAGTACCATTGGTGGACCCTAGAACACCTATATTTATCATTTAATAGATATCATATGGTTTATCTTTTTTTGAATTAGCTCCGTTGTCCCAATATCTTTTCTATGAAAAAGAGGTCCCTGAACTTTTGAAATATTCTTTTCTGCAATTTGTTCAGCTTCCCATATTGATTCTCCATGTCCAACAATTGCAACAGCTCTACTGCCCATTTGAACAAGTTTTTCACTTTCTAGTTCTACAGATGCGTGATAAAGGATATCTTTATCTTTTACATTTGAAACATCAATCTGATTTCCTTTTACGGGTTTATCGGGGTATCCATTGGGGACAGCATATTTACATACTGTAGCTAAATTCTTAAAAATTATATCCAAGTCATTGAGTTCCCCTGAAATAATTGATTTGCATATTTCTATAAAGTCAGTCTCTAATATTGATAAAACATTCATTGCCTCAGGGTCTCCAAAGCGAGCATTATATTCTATTAATTGAACTCCTGAATTTGTTGCAATGAACCCACCATATAAAATTCCTTTATATCCTTCCCCAAATTTTTGCTTTAATGCTTTTGCAGTTTGTTCATTTATTTTTTGAGCCAATTTTATATGACTGTCTTCTAAAAAAGGAAGTTTGTGGTCGGAGTCTGAATATGTGCCCATGCCACCAGTATTTGGACCAATGTCTCCTTCATAGGCTCTTTTATGATCTTGAACCGCAGGCATATGACTTAAGTTTTTACCATCGCAAAAGCTCATCAGTGAAAACTCTTCCCCTATTAACTTTCGCTCAATTAGAAAATTCCCACCTTTTTTAATTAGCTCTTCACAATAATTTAAAGCCTCATCATGGGAATGAAGATGGTCACCAGCTACTTTGACGCCTTTACCTCCAGCTAAACCATCGTATTTAACTACGTAGTTGTCTTCTAATAAAATTAAAAATTCTTTTACCCCACTCATGCTTTCAAAGGTCTTGAATTTTGGACAACCTGGAATTTTATATTCTACTAAAAGATTACGTGTAAATGATTTTGAAGTTTCAATTTGCGCTAAGTCTTTTTTAGGACCGACTACTCCTACATTAATTTCCCATAATGAATCTGCAATCCCAGATGCTAAAGGGTTTTCAGGTCCTATTATTGCGAAATCAATTTTATGCTTTTTTGCATACTCTTGTACCGTTTTGGGGTCATCAATATTATCAATTTTAAGTTCATTACAAATACTAGATATACCGGGGTTGTTATTACTAGCAAGGCAATATATATTTTTCTTTTTCTTTGATTTTGAAAAAGATCGAACAATAGCATGTTCTCGAGCACCTGAACCTATAACTAGAATATTTACCATTATAAAATGAAGGTTTTTTTATCTCTTAATATCTTTTCGGTTTTCTTCTAATTTTTTTAAATAGTCTTGAGTAACAAAAGGGTCACAATAATTACCTGTAAAAACAGAATCTTCAAATTCTTTTATTTCAGGGTTCCCAATGCTTGCAGATAATCTAAGAGCTTCAAGATCTTGATATATTAACTCATCCGCTCCGATGAAATTTTTTATTTGTCTTATTGTTCTGTTGTGCGCAACTAATTCTTTTGTAGCTGGCATATCAATACCAAAAACATTTTGGTATCTGATAGGTGGACTAGCTGATGCAAAATAAACTTTTTTTGCACCATTATCCCTGACCATTTTAATAATTTTTTTTGACGTATGTCCACGAACTATTGAATCATCAACCAGTAAGACATTCTTATCTTTAAACTCAATTTCAATAGGGTTTAGTTTTTGAGCGACTGATCTTTTTCTTATGTTCTGCCCAGGCATTATAAATGTTCTTCCTATATACCTGTTTTTCATAAATCCTTCACGATATTTTACACCTAGTTTGTAAGCAACTTGCATTGCAGATGTTCGGCTAGTATCTGGTACAGGTATAACAACATCAACATCAACGTCTTTATATTCTTTTAATATTTTATCTCCTAAAAAATCGCCCATTCTTAGTCTGGATTTATGGACAGAGATTTCATCTATTGTTGAGTCAGGTCTAGAAAAATAAACATATTCAAAAAGACAAGGTTGATTATAAGATCCTTTTATTGGTCTTTTTTTATCTATAGTGCCATTCTCATCAATTATAATAACTTGTCCAGGCTTAATATCTCCTTCAAACGCATAACCCATTGCAGATATGGCACTGCTTTCCGATGCAATTAAAAATGAATCTTTATTTTTTCCTAGAGATAATGGTCGTATCCCTTTTGGGTCTCTAAATGCAATTAGCCCTATTCCAGCTACAATCATTACGACTGCATAACCTCCTGAACACTTTTGAAAAACACTTTTTAACGCTTTATAAACATGTGCTTTTGTTAGTGTTCTAAAATTGGTTTTATAGAGCTCATAGCAAAATTGTTTTAAAAGTACTTCAGAATCTGAATTTGTATTAAACTGACAAAAATTTATTTTGATAAGGTCTTCTTTTAATTTTTTACTATTGGTTAATGTCCCATTATGAGCTAGGGTAATATTAACGGGGTTTTCAGTAAAAAAAGGTTGTGCCTCGTTTACATTATCTCCACCCGCAGTAGGGTAGCGGACATGCCCGATTCCAATATTACCAGAAAGATTTTCAAAGGTGTCTTGGTATTTAAAAACTTCTGTAACTAGACCAATTTCTTTATGAGATGATATCTTATCAGCATCTAAAGTTGAGATCCCGGCAGCGTCCTGTCCTCTATGTTGGACCTGTATAAGAGCATCATAGACATCGCCACACACATGTTTTTTTTTATGATATATTCCAATTATTCCACACATTATTTCATATCAATCAATTTTGGAGCAATACCAATGTACTCTTGTGGTGTAAGGGTAATCAATTTATCTTTCTCTTCTTTCGGAATGTGAAGAAGTTTTACAAATTCTACTATCGTGGACTGAGTTATTTCGGTTCCCTGGGTCATATTTTTTAGTTGTTCGTATGCATTATCCGACCCGGTTTTTCGTAAGATGGTTTGAATAGCCTCTGCTAGAACTTCCCAGTGACTATCAAGCTCTGTTTTCATTTTGGTTTTATCGACCGTTATTCTTGCTAAACCCTTTAAAATATTTTTACATGCAAGGTAGCTATAACCCATAGCGACGCCTTGATTTCTGAGAGTGGTACTATCTGTGAGGTCTCTCTGCATTCTTGAGATTGGCAACTTATTTGAAAGATGATCAAAGATAGCTGTAGCTAGACCCAAATTCCCTTCAGCATTTTCGAATTGAATAGGATTTATTTTATGAGGCATTGTAGAAGACCCAACCTCTCCAGGTATTTTCTTTTGTTTTAATATACCTCTGCTCACATAGGACCAAATATCTCGGCATAAATCTGTTAAAATATTATTGGACCTTATAATAGAATGATAGCTTTCAACAACTGAATCATGTGGCTCTATTTGTGTTGTTATAAGGTTAGGCTCTAGGCCTAATGAAGAAACAAACTTCCGTGTAAATTGAATCCAGTTTACTTTTGGGTAAGCAATAGAATGAGCAGCCCAAGTACCAGTCGCTCCACTAAACTTTCCCAAAAGGGTATGTTTTTTCATTTGAGAAGATTGTCTATTCAACCGATGAATAAATACTTTTATTTCTTTTCCAAAAGTAGTTGGAGTAGCAGATTGCCCATGAGTAAGAGAGAGCATTGGCGTATTAGCAAACTGTTTACTAATCGTTTTTAATTTTTTGATTACTTCATTTAATTTTGGTAAAAATTCTTTTCTAAATGCCTCTTGCCACATTAAAGAATATGATAAGTTGTTTATATCTTCAGAGGTAAGCGCAAAATGAATCCAAGGGTAGAGTCGCTTTTTGTTTATTTTCTCTAGTTTTTCTCTAATGAAATATTCTACTGCTTTTACATCATGATTTGTAGCAACTTCAATTGCTTTCACTCTTTTCGAATCATCAATATTAAAAGAGGTGTATATTTTTCTGAGTTTTTTTTTGTCTTTTTCAGAAAAGGGCTTCAGCTCCTGAATCTCCTTTTCGATAGAAAGTGCAATCAAATATTCAATTTCTACTTTAGTTCTGTATCTTATAAGAGCGTGTTCAGAAAAATAATCAGAAAGATTTTCCGTGCTTTTTGAGTATCTCCCATCAAGAGGAGATATTGCTTTTAAAGGTTCAGACACCAAATATTCTTTTGACAGCTAGCGCGCAGTTTCCTGGGTCTACAACTGTCAATACTGGTGTTTGGCTTGGCATTTGGAGTGTGGAATGAATATTAACTAACATATCAGCTTTATCAGAAAATGGTGGACACCCTATCGTTGGAAATTCAGAGTTTGCAGCCACAAAACCAGATAAAGCATTAGACCGTCCAGCTATTGTAACATAGACAATGTTTTTATTTTTTTTATTATCTTCAAGTATTTCTAATACTTTTAATGGTTGCTTATGCGCAGAAGCGGCATGTTGTTCCCATGGAATATTGTATTCATCTAATTTGTCAGTGATTTTTTTTGCGTGAGGCTCATCAGATGTGGAGCCCATAATTAAAATAGTTCTCATTTAATGTGGTCTTTCAGGTTTTCTTTTATTCGTTCTGTTATTGCTTTACCTTTATCAGGGAAAGGGAAAATACTTCCAGTTATTGTCTCGTATAAATAAATGTATCTACTAGATAATTCAACAACTAGTTCATCTGGCGCGGGAGGTAATGTTTTATCATTATATGGATCGCAATTATCTACAAACCATAATCTTAGAAACTCTTTATCAATATTTTGAGGTTCCTTATTTTTAGCGATAAGACCTTCGTAACTATCACCTATCCAATAGCGACTGCTATCGGGAGTGTGAATTTCATCAATAAGAAGAATATTACCATCCTTATCTTTACCCATTTCGTACTTTGTATCTACTAAAATCATACCATGCTGCGCTGCTTTTTTTTGGCCAAATTCAAAAAGTTCTAAGGCTTTTTTACTACAATAATCCCAGTCCTCTTGAGTCATCCATTTTTCATTTATAATGTCAGTTGGAGAAATTGGGCGATCATGGTCTTCTTCTTTTGTCGTTGGAGTTAGCATGTTTTCTTCAAGTTTTTGATTTTTCATTAATCCTTCTGGAAGAATGTTACCACAATATTCACGATCTCCATTATTATATACTGTCCATAGAGATGTGCTTGTACTACCTGTTATGAAACCCCGAACAACAAATTCAATTGGAAAAACTTCACATTTTTTTGCGATTATGACATTGGGATCAGCAACGCTTAAAATGTGATTATCAATAATGTGCTTTGTTTCTTCAAACCACCACGCACTTGCTAAGTTCAAAACCTGACCTTTAAAAGGAATCGCTGCAAGGACCCGGTCAAAAGCACTCTGCCTATCTGTGGTTATTAACGCAAGGTTATCTCCAAGATCATACTGGTCCCGAACTTTGCCCTTTCTTTTTGGTATAGAACCTAAATCTGTTGCGGTCAGGGTATTATTAAGCTCGGCCGAGATACGGTCTTTATATTGATTAACTGATTCTAAAACATTCATGCGATAATGGGTTGTGTAGTATGTTTGTATCTAAAATGTTATTTAAAATAGATTCAAACTTAGCATTTTTTATAGTGATGTTCCACACTACTCCTCGTTTTAATTCCAATAAATTTTTAATCTTAAATCTTCTTGTTAATGAATCAAATTTTTTCTGACAAAAAACATCTTCTTTTTGACGGATTAGTAATGAGTGAGTTTCTTTATTATCTGGAATCTTGCTTAAATACTCTTTATTAGAATTAAATAATTCACCCGTGCTTTCAATTAGTTTTAAAATATCTTCAGCATTTTGTGAATGAGTAATTTCCCAATGT
>CALKMQ010000141.1 GCA_938092125.1 uncultured bacterium | reverse complement strand
CATGCTCCAAAGCAAATTAAAATTAAAAGCAATAATAAAATTGAAGTTCAAAGTCCAGAGACGAGTGTTGGAAGATATATTATTTTTAATAAAAACGCAGTTGATTCTGTTGATAATCTAGTTCACCATGAAAATATTGCATTTTCAAAACTTAGAAATTTTTCTTCCAGGGCTAATTATATAATCATTGGTCCTAAACAATTTGCAGAAGCCGCCCAACCATTGATTAACTTACGTCAGCCAGCTGTATATGCAAATCTCGAGGATGTATACCTTGAGTTTTCTGGAGCTAACAAAGACCCTATGGCAATTAGAAGCTTTTTACAATGGACTCAAGAAAATTGGGCCTATCCAGCACCTATCCACTTGCTTTTGCTTGGTGATGCGGGCTATGATTATAGAGATTTAAATGGTTTATCAGCTATAATAGTACCCACAATTCAAGTTCAATCCTTTATTAGCTATCCCTCGGATGATAGACTAGCAACAATCTATGGTAATATTCCTGAACTTAGTATTGGTCGATTTCCGGCAAAAAATATTTCACAAGTTGAAGACTTTGTAAAAAAGATAGAATTTATCGAGTCAAATAATAACTTTGGGCCGTGGAGGCAAAAAGTAACTTTAATTGCCGATGACCCTGCCAGACCCGAACCAAACCATGGAGGAATAGCTACTGGAAAAAGCCACACATTGAACTCGGAAAACTTATATGAAATAATACCATCAAAAATTAATGTTGATAAAATATATATGCTTGAATATCCTGAGGTTAGCGATGGGTCAGCATATGGAGTTACGAAGCCAGATGCAACTGAAGCAGTTTACAATGCTCTAAAAAATGGCACAGGGATAATAAACTACATAGGCCACGGTTCAGCATTCCAATTAGCCCAAGAAAAACTACTATATTTGAATAGAGGTGATTTGGAAAAAATAAAGACAAATAATCAACTACCATTGTGGATTGTTGGAACATGTTCTTTCGGTCACTTCGATGATCCATTAGCAGAGTCATTCGGAGAAGAATTGATTAGATATCCTATGGATGCAGCATCTGCAGTTATTTCGACATGCCGACCAATAACTGTGACAGGGAATGAAAGGTATACACAAGACATTTTCGAAAATTTATTCCCAAATAATCAAGTAACCGAAACAGCGGTAGGGATCTGTTTGCAATCAATAAAAAATGGGTCAAATGAGAGTGAATATTTTCATTTGTTTGGTGACCCTGCACTAAAAATACCTATAACTTTCAATAGCTTTGAAAATGCTACAATAGAGCCAGAAACACTAAAAACGCTTGGAACTGGAATCATTAAGTTTGATCAAGATTTAATAAAAAATAATGGCATGGGTACTATCCTTTTAAAAGATGCTAATCGAAGTGTTACCAGAACATACGACATTGCATCCACAACTCAGACTTTGTCTTATGAAGTTCCTGGTGGAACGCTGTTTCGCGGAAATTTTGATCTTTCGAATCCTGAAAGTTTAGTTCAAATAAGAATACCTCAGGATATTTCCTATTCAGGAAATACTTCAAAAATTTTAATATATTTGCATGATGACGAACAAGATATTATAAGTGAAATTAGCTCTGTTTTTATTGATGGAGGTGATGCTACAATGGATAAAAGTGGACCTATAATAGAATTTATTTCAGAAAATGGCAGATTATTTCAAACTGGCGACCACAAAAATCTTCTGGAAAATATTATAGTCCAAATATCTGACCCCCTAGGTATTAATTTAACAAAAGAGCTCGGGCATTCTATTATATTAAAAGATTTAAATACCAACAGCTCTTATGACATTACCGATAATTTTGTTTACAATATAAATAGTATTACTACAGGACAAATATCATTAGAAAATTATGGGATGTCATCAATAAATCTTATGGTTAGCGCCTGGGACAATGCAAATAATCCTTCAGAAAAAGAGATTTTATTGTATTCTACAAGCGAAGATAAAATACGTATATATAATGCTTTCAACTTCCCAAACCCTTTCAGCAATCAAACAAAATTAACTTTTGAACTCTCTTCAAATGCGCAGGTATCAATAAGTATTTATACTATAGGTGGTAAAAGAATAAAACAAATTGATAAAAAAACTTATCAGCAAGGATTCCATCAAGTCGATTGGAATGGACGAAATCAATTTGGAAGTCTTCTTGCAAATGGCGTTTACATATATAAAATAATCGCAAAAAACAGCACAAGTAATACTAGCCATATTGGCAAAATAGCTATTAATAGATGATTGGATTAAAGTGAATAGAGACATAAACATAATACTAGCTTCAAATTCTCCCAGACGATCGGAATTGTTGCATATGATAGGCTTAAAATTTGATATAATTCCTAGTAATGTGGATGAACAAGAAAAGATTGAATTATATGGAAAGTACTTTGCAGAATACTGGAGTAGAGAGAAAGCAATCTCTGTTTCACATAAAAACCCTGATAGACTAATTGTCGGAGCAGATACAATAGTTATTGCTAAAGGAAAAATTTTAGGTAAGCCCAAAGACAAAGAAGAAAGTATTGAAATGTTAAAAATGCTTTCAGGTAACGTTCATCGTGTCATCACTGGTGTCACCATACTTTGTAAACGTGAACAAATAATTAAAACTTTTAGTGAAACAACTAAAGTATCTGTCTTAAAAATCCCTGAAAAAAAATTAACTTTTTACATTAATAACTTTAACACGCTTGATAAAGCAGGTAGCTATGGAATTCAAGATTGGTTTTCAGTTTGGATAAAAAAGATAGATGGTTGCTATTACAATGTAATGGGTTTACCATTGTCAAAATTTTACTTTTATTACTCAAAAATAATTAAAAATTATTTTCCCAGCAATGGTCATTAAAAATATAATTCACTTATATCATACATGATTCTGAAAAAGTGATGCTAGTTTAAATAAGCACATAGCAGTATTTTTGTATATATTAATAATGCAACAATGGCACAGTTTTATAAAGAATTAAAAGAGTTAAGAGTTTCTAAAGAAATCAGCCTTGAAGATTTAGAATCAAAAACAAAAATAAACATTAAATACCTAAAAGCAATTGAGGAAGGCAA
>CALKMQ010000140.1 GCA_938092125.1 uncultured bacterium | reverse complement strand
TATATAGTGTTATTGCTGTTTTTGGTTTTATTTTTGCAATTATCGCTGGTTTTTTTGTAAAGGGTGTAGATGATTCTGTCGCTCAATGGGGTGCTCATGTTACCTCAGATGGAACTCTTTTTAAGTGGATGTTTGATTATGTTTTTTCTCCAATGTCAGCTACAATGTTTTCTTTATTGGCGTTTTTTGTTGCTTCAGCTTCCTATCGTGCTTTCAGAATAAGAAATTTTGAAGCGACTCTGCTTCTAGTCTCTGGTATTATTATTATGGTTGGTAGAGTTCCTATTGGCGGTGTTATATCTTCCTGGTTCATTATGTACCTGATTGTTCTTTGTCTTGGTGTCTATGTAAATAGTTTGAAACAGGACATGAAAATAACTTTTGTTTTTGTTTCTGTGGGTATTTCATTTGTCACTATTGGAGGTGTCATTACGGGATGGCCAATAGATCAACCGGGTATATTTTATCTTCCATCCATACAAGAATGGATTTATTTTTATCCTAATGTTGCTGGTGCTCGTGCTATTATGATCGGAATTGGTTTGGGTATTTTTGCGACCTCAATTCGCTATATTCTAGGAATAGAAAGATCTTACATAGGTGAGTAAATTGAATAAAATAGAAGATATTTTTTTAAAAATAGGCAGTGTCGATAGAAGATGGATATTTATTGTTATTGCTGTTGTTGTCATCATTCCTCTGCTTGTGCCTATTGGACTTCCAATTCGAGCTACCGATACTTCAAAAAGTGTCTACGATGCTATAGAAGCTCTTCCTAAGGGCTCAAATGTTTTACTTTCTATTGAATATAGTCCCAGTACAAAGCCTGAAAATCATCCAATGACTATTAGTATTATGAGGCATTTATTCAGAAATGATCAAAAGGTTTATATCACTTGTCTATGGCCTGATGGGCAGTTTATGGCTCAGGATGCTTTGAAACAGGTTGCAGAAGGCGAGTTTAATAAAAAATATGGTGAAGATTACGTTTTACTTGGTTACAGACCTGGCGGGGAGGCAGTGGTTAAAGGTATTGTTAGTAATATTCGAAAACTATTTTCTGTTGACGCAAAACAAACAAAGGTCGACGATATTCCCATGATGGATGGAATAACTAATTTTAAAGATTTCGACTTTTTGTTTAGTGCTTCTGCTGGTTATCCCGGTACAATAGAATGGGTACAATATGCCGCAGACCCTACTGGAGTACCTATGAGTTCAGGAGTAACATCTATCCAAGTAAATGAGGTTATGCCTTATGTTCAATCAGGACAAATGGTTGGTGTCCTTGCTGGGATGCCTGGTGCCGCTGAGTATGAATCATTGATAAATCAAAAAGGTTCTGCTACAAGCGGAATGGATGCACAGTCAGTAGCTCATTTAGTAATTGTGCTATTTATTGTACTTGGTAATATTTCTTATTTTATTGAACGAAAAAGATCTAGAAAGTATTAAGGAATAAAAATGGAATTTTCTGCTATAATAGGTGCTTGGGTTGCCGCGTTTTTAACGATTGGTATCTTTTCTTACCTTTATAAAGATAATCCATTCTATAAGGCAGCTGAACATCTTTTTGTAGGTGTTTCCGCTGGATATCTTTTGTCACTTGGATTTTGGACTCAGCTCCAACCAAATCTTTTTGGTCGTCTTTTTCCAGCAAAGCATTATGATCCAGATACAATCACGTATACTATCTATAATTTTCTTAGCTTTTTCTCAAGCTCAATTTTCCCAGAGGGTGGTATCGATAAAGGACATGACCAACATCTGATTTATCTAATACCCTTGGCATTAGGTGTGATGATGTTGCTTAGTCTGATTCCTAGTTTTAGCTGGATGGCTCGTTGGGGTATTGCATATGTTGTTGGCATGGCTGCAGGTCTGAAAGCATATGGATATCTGAATTCAAATGTTCTTGGTCAAATTAAAGGTACTGCTGTTAACCTTCTAGATTTTAGTTTGCCCGTTTTTAGTCTCTCATCCCCTTCAATTTTTAATAATTTAATTATTTTCGTTGGTACGATATGCGGACTTCTATATTTTTATTTTTCAAAAGAACACAAGGGTCTTCTTGGAAGGGCTTCAAAAATAGGTATCTATTTCTTAATGATAAGCTTTGGTGCCTCGTTTGGATTTGCCGTTATGGGTCGCATTTCATTACTTATAGGTAGGTTTACTGATCTTATAAAATTCTCTGGTAGTGAATATAATTATGCTACATTTTGGGTTTTATTTATTATTGTAGGTGTTCTCGGTTACGCTGCTTACCGAGAAGAAAATAGTGGTGTTATAGCTCCCGTCGATAATCTTGGCAGCTCTACCGAAGAGGAATAAATTTTTAATTGATTCTTTTTTTATAAATCACAAAAATAGAGAGTTTTTATGGCAGAGGTATTAATAGATGGTTATGGCGACAACTTAAGTGTCGATGGAATTAAAATCGGTGACTTAACGCCACATGAGCATGAAAAAATTGAAAAAGAGAAAGGTGGTCAAAATTATTCCCCTTTAGAAAACGTTGTAATCTCTAAAGTAAAAGATTCGTCTACTTTAATCGCTAGAAAACCACACCCTGATGATATTACGAAATATATAGAAGAAGAGATACTAGATGGTCTCTGTTGTTATTCTGCAGTAAACCAAGGACAGTTAAATCAGACAATTGTAAAAGCTGTTATTAAACATTTAGAAGAAGAAAAGCTTCCTACTGTTCCAAGGTCAATTAGACATAAATATATGAGTGCGTTTTTACTTTCCGCAACTGCGATTACTGGAATGGATAGAGTTATTCCAAAAGTTGCGGGTGTAGAATCATGGGAACTTTCATTTAAAATTTGTAGAAGATGGGGCTATGAAGTAAAAGGTATTCCAGCAAATAAAGCAATTGTTGTTGGCGCTACTGGAAATTTTCATGGCAGATCTCTAGCTGCAGTTTCATTTTCAGATGACCCTGATTCTAAAGAAAACTTTGGTCCATTTGTCCCCGGTATAGAATTAGTACCTTATAATGATGTTGATGCCTTGCGACATCTCTTTGAAGAAAAAGGGGAGTACATTGCTGCATATATGGTTGAGCCTATCCAAGGTGAAGCTGGGGTAATTGTACCTGATGATGATTATTTTATTAAAGTTTCTGAGTTATGTAAAAAGCATAATATTTTATTATCGATGGATGAAGTACAAACTGGTTTTGGTAGAACCGGTAGAAATTTCGCACACCAATTATTTGGAGTAGTTCCAGATATAATGGGCTGTGGTAAAGCTGCAGGCGGAGGAATTCTTCCTGTTTCTTTCGTGGCTGGAAGAGATGACGTGCTTGGCTTGTTGAAACCTGGTTCTGAAGGCTCAACATTTGGCGGTTATCCACTTGCTTCTGTTGTTGGTACGTATGCTATCAAAGTCATGGTTGATGCTAATTTAGCTGAAAAAGCAGAGGTCAGAGGCGCACAACTCATGAATAATCTTAGAGATATCCAGAGTCACTATCCTGATAAGATAAAAGAGGTTAGGGGTAAAGGTCTATTAACAGCCTTCGAAATGTTTGATGAGAAAAGTTTAGATGGTCACAAAGTTTCTGTAGGATTAATGGACCGGGGTGTTTACGCTAAAGAAACCCACAGAACTACTGTAAGATTGGCTCCTGCATTAACAATTGAAAGCGAACAAATAGAATTGCTATCAAACGCTGTCAAGGATGTAGTAGCATCATTATAATTAGGGTAAAATAAAATGAATACGATATTAGAAAAACTTAATATAAAAGAAGATAATTATGGCGCCTGTTCTGGTCCTGGTGGGTGGATAAAAAGTAGTAGTTCAAAAAAGATATCTTCTGTTAATCCATCTACTGGCGAAATTATAGCCTCTGTTTATGAATCAACTATAGATGACTGTAATACAATTATAAAAAAGTCTACGGATGCTTATAAAGAATGGCGAAAAGTTCCTGCTCCACTTCGCGGCCAACTTGTTCGAGAGATGGCTGGAGCTTTAAGAGATTACAAAGACCCGTTGGGCAGTCTTGTTTCACTTGAAATGGGTAAGATAAAGCAAGAGGGCGATGGTGAAGTTCAAGAAATGATAGATATAGCTGACTTTGCTGTTGGACAATCAAGAATGCTTTATGGTAAGACAATGCATTCGGAAAGGCCACAACATAGAATGTATGAGCAATGGCACCCAATTGGGCCGGTGGGCGTTATTAGTGCGTTTAACTTCCCAGTAGCGGTTTGGAGTTGGAATGCTTTCTTATCTGCTATTTGTGG
>CALKMQ010000139.1 GCA_938092125.1 uncultured bacterium | reverse complement strand
AAGAACTATTAATTTCGAAAACGATATCTGGACCAGATACTTCTATTGGTTCACTTTTATCTAATATTGAAGCTATAGAAGGCTTTTTAATATGTACACTATCAATAAATATTTGCCATTTTTCTTTGATAGTTTTTAAATCGATTTTTTTTGATGTCTTTGTGACAGTTTTACTTTCATTATCGAAATAGTTTTCTTTAGGTTTAATATTTTCTATTATAGTTTCACTATTTTCTTCAATTATTGAATCTGATAAAACTTTTTGGTCAATAATATCGATATTTTTAACCTCATCTTTTTTATCTGAAGAAACTTCAATTTCCACTTCGCTTATATCTTCTCTTTTATTTTTATCATTAGATTTTTCATCAACTCTGACATTCTCAGCAAGATTAACATCATCATTTTTAACGACTATTTCTTGAACTTTTTCAATTCTCTCTTCATTTGTATTGTTAGAAAGACTATCCATATCACTCTCATTCGAGGTAGAAGTAAGTAAACTCTCGAGCGAAACAGACTTATCCATTTCTAATAATTTGAGCGATGTAAATTCAAGCAATAAATATGGATCGTCTGAACGCCTAATATGACTAGAGACATCCATTAAAACTTGTGTACATCTTAATAAATCTCGGTTATCCCAATTTGATGAATGTACAATATATTTTTTCTTATTTTCTTGGTTCATATCAAGCAAGTCTTTTCCCTTATCTATTTGAGCATAAAGTAAACTTTTAATATGATTGGATATACCATTAACGACTTCTTCAGCCGGGACACCAAAGCTCAAAAATTTATTTAATGAAGAAAGTAGTTCTCCTCCATTTTTACTTAAAAGCGCATTGGTATAATCAAAATATAAATCAGTTGGTATAACACCAAGTGCAATGACGGTTTTAGCATAATTAATTTCAGAACCGCAGAAGCTAATAACTTGATCTAAAATACTCAGGGCATCCCTCATACTACCATCTGCTTTCCTTGCAATTATTTGAAGACTATCCAAGTCATAAGAAACTGACTCTTTATCAAGGATAAAATTAATTCTTGATATTATAGTATCAGTTGAAATACGATTAAAATCAAATCTTTGGCATCTAGAAATTATCGTAGCTGGAACTTTATGAATATCAGTAGTACAAAAAATAAATTTACCATGTGCTGGAGGCTCTTCAAGTGTCCTTAATAAGGCGTTAAAAGCAGGATTCGTTAACATATGGACTTCATCAATAATTATTACTTTATAATTTCCAACCATCGGTGCAAACTTAATTTGTTCTCTTAGGTTTCTAATTTCTTCAATTCCTCGATTAGAAGCGCCATCAATTTCCAATACATCAAGTGCGCGGCCTTCTGCAATTTCTAAAGATAAATTTGAAGTTGGATCAAAATCATATTTTGCCCCTCCCTCAGCATTGAGAGCCCTAGATAAAATTCTTGCGGTTGTAGTTTTGCCTACACCTCTAGGACCAGTAAACATATATCCTTGAGCAACTCGATCTAATTTAAACGCGTTAATCAATGTTTTTGTGACATGATTTTGACCAACGATGTCGTCAAACGTTTGGGGACGCCATTTGAGTGATAATACTTTGTAAGACATTTTAATTAGGCCATGCGGTTATATTTGGAAATCTCATAAATGAATATCTATTACCTTATCAGTTCAAATCTAATTAACTGCAAGCACACAAAAAAGAAAGCTTACCGCTGCTCCCTTCCAGGCCTGACGGAGTTCACTAATTTAATGTTGCAACAGGACTAAACTATCAACACTGCATAGTAAAAGACAATCAATCGATAAAATCCTAGCATAAGTATCAATCTTGCTATAGCGGATTGCAAGTAACAGGGCACCGCTAACTCCCCATCTAGCACGGCCTAAAATTAATTTTCAAATCACTTTTTATGTTAATTATAAATAGACATAACCTATTTATAATGATAAAATTAAACACAAAATGTTATATATCTCATATTAATTATAACAATCATATTTGTTTGTAAGCTACTGGGCTTGAAACTTTAATAAATTACAACTATCTTAATTTCCTCGATTTCAAACCAATCCCAAAAATTAGACCTGTCTAACTTTATAACACCGTCTTTAAAACTAAATCTCAATCGCTTTCTGTATAAAGATTCTGTGAACCAAAGAGAGTTTTCTCTTCTATAATAAATGGCAATGAAAGGAGGACTACTTGAAGAAAGATCAGGAATTTCTAAGGTACATATAGCTTCATTAAACTCACCTTCAGATGTAACAAAGTCTAACTTAGAGTAACTAAATACTTTTTTAGTAAGCGGTGAAAACGAGCGAGACTTCTCTGGTTGTTCTTGACCGATTAAAAAAGACCATAAAGTTACTGATAAAAATATAAATTGAAGGCGAATAAGCACCCTCAAATTTGGCACTACTTTTTGCCGCGCCCAAACAAACCTTTTTTCTTCGGGACCTCTTCTTTAGGGGCTTCCTTTGAATTTTCTTCTTTTCCATCAGCAATACCTTCAAGCCTTTTTTCCCAATCACTAGCATCTTCAGACGCTCCAGGTCCATCGGGAACGTCATTATCGTCTTGACCAGACCCTTGCTCAGGATTCTCCCAAATTTCTTTTAACTTTTCATGGCGCTTAACAGAATTATCACGCAAGTGATCAAGCATCTCGCTTACTTCTTCATCAAAATCAGCTATTGTTTGCTCCATTCTCCTGATTAGCTCTTCTTGCAACGGACCACCATATCCTTCACCAACTTTTTCCATCAGGTTGCCAAATTGCTCGATTAAATATTGTTTTTGAGGGTCCACTTTCGGTTTGTCCTCAATATTATCATTATTTGTTCCAGCCATAAAGACTCCAGTTGTTACTTATAATTTTGTTCATACTCATCCTGAGATAAGATAAACGTTTCTGATGGTGTTAAAACAGTTGCTAATGCTTCATAAAGCTCACTACTGAAAATTAGTCCCATCACTATACCATAGAATTTATAATACCATGACTCATCTAACCTAGGACTTCGTTGACTATTGTAAAGTGTAGCCACATTCAATCCAAAAGTTCCACTCAATCCGTAAATATACGGCTTTAAACCTAAAAATTCATTACTATAAAGTCTATATGAAATACGTTCAATATCATTTAAATCTATTTTTTCTATTGCTGTAGCAGTCTGCACAGCAACTAAATTATCCTCAAAACCAATTAGTGTTCCATTTA
>CALKMQ010000138.1 GCA_938092125.1 uncultured bacterium | reverse complement strand
TTCATCACCCAAAGATTTTCATTGTCATACCACTCAAACCAAGGATAATAAACACTGGTATCTTGATCAAGACTAATAAACTTCTTTCCACCTCCTTGAACATTAACAACCGCAATTTTTATGGCTGGGTTTCGTCGCCCTGCTTTCGGATAATACACTTTTTGAATATCTGGATAAAGTTGAAGATCATCGATCATATTAAACTGATTTACTTCAGACTGATTTTCCTCCACATAAGCAATAAAACGACTGTCAGGTGACCACCTGTAGCCATCATAGCCACTTAATTCTTCTTCATATACCCAACCATAATGGCCATTCAAAACAGTTTCTGAACCCGTTCTGGTTAGTTTTTTTTCCCTGTCACGGTTAATATCGTAAACATATAAATTGTTATCATCACGGACATAAGACACCCATCTACTATCAGGAGAAATCTTGACGTTTCGTAGATTTTTATTTTTTTTACTTACTTTAATTAAGGAGCGGTCACTTATACGTAAGATATAATAACTTCCTTTATTAGAATGCCTCCATATTCTATTTCTTTCAGATTGAATCAACATCCATCGCTTATCATTAGAAAAACTCCAGCGCAGGATTGGAATATCGTTGCCCTTGTATCTAAAAACGCTACTGTCTAAATAAACTACTGTATCACCAAACGCAGGATCAACGGTATAAAAAGAACGTCTATTTTCTGCTTTTCCTTTGACAATAATCTTATCTGACCCCTTTTTCCACCTATAATCACCCATGCTCGGATACTTGATATTTAAATTATAATTCACCTCCCACCATGGTGTAGGCTCTGCTAAAGAAACACTTGAGAAAAAAGAAAAAAAGAGGAATCCTATTTTTAAAGAACTAAATCTCATTTTTAAGCTTTTTTAAAAATTTAACCATCATATCAAAAGTTATTGTCTTCGTGTTAACATTCCTAGGACTTGGATGATATGCTCCATAAAGAGCTATTCCATTTGGTAGGTTGTATCCAACTCCGTGCTTAAAAGGGTAATCTTTCATTTTTATGTCAAAGGATTTACGAGTAAAATGCAAAAAAGACTCAAACCCAATTTTTCCTAGACCTAAGACAATTTTTAAATTTGGAAGGCACTCAATTTCGCTAGCAAGATGCCTCGCACAATTATTCCGTTCTTGAGCTGTCGGTTTATCTCCAGGAGGAACACATTTTACAGCAACCGACATAAAACCAGCTAATGTTAGACCGTCGTCTCTAGAGGTTGATGCTGCTTGATTAGCCATTCCAGCTGCATGCAAACACTTAAACAAAAAATCTGCAGATTTATCGCCCGTAAATACACGTCCTGTTCGATTACCGCCATGCGCTGCTGGCGCTAAACCTAAAATAAGAAGATTAGAATTCGGGTCACCGTAACCAGGAACAGGCTTTCCCCAATATTCCCAATCCATATATGACTTTCTTTTTTCTTGTGCTATTTTTGTCCGGAAGCTCACTAATCGTGGGCATTCTACGCACTTAATTACTTCACTTCTTACTCTATGAATATTTTGAACCATCATATCTAATTCTCATATTAAAATTACTAGGTCTTAAATTTAGTCTTGTTCATTGTTTCATGCTTGTTCAAAGTCTAAATTTGGCACCATTCAATATAATGGAATATTTTTAATTTATACGTTGAAGGAATTATTATGGGTTTAATGGTCACATTAAGAAAACGAATGACAGTAGTGCTCTGGGCTTTATTACTTCTCTTTTTATTAAGTATGTCAGTTGGTGGTTTAGTTGGCGGAGCGAATATCATCGATCAAATTGCTGGTAGAGTCGATCCATCGAGAGTAATTGCAAGGATTAATGATCAAGATATTTCTCCAGATTATTTTAACAATTTAGTAAATCAGCAGATTAATCAAGCAAAAGAGAGCGGCCAAACAGTTAATGATGCACTTTACGAAAGAGTAAGAAACTCTGCGTGGACAAATCTTGTTCAAGAAGTATTAGTAAGCGCAGAAATTAAAAGACTCGGCTTAGGTGCAACAGATGAAGAGATAATCTATCATTTGAGAGAAAATCCGCCTGAGTTTCTACGTTCAAACCCGACGTTTCACACTGATGGAATATTTGATTCAGAAAAATATCTTCTAGCACTTTCCTCCCCTCAAGGAGATGAGTGGACTCCGATTGAGAACTGGATGAGAACTAGCTATATACCCAATCTTAAACTGACTCAATATTTAAATGAAAATGTGCTCGTTACCGCTGATGATATAAAAGATGATTTTGTAAAGAAAAACGTAAAATATACAATCGATGCAATTCATGTCACTTACGACAAAGCACCAAAAGCTGATATTGAACCATCTGATAATGAACTAATTGATGAGTACAATGCTTCATTGTCAGATTTTGAACATGATGAACTTCGCAATCTAAGCTTTGTTTCTTGGAAAAAATCACCATCATCTCAGGATAGTCTCAATAATACCTATCTAGTAGCTGATATTATGGATAGAGCAAAAGCTGGCGAAGACTTTTCTAGTTTAGCTAATGAATATACTCAAGACCCTTCTAACCAAGAAAAAGGTGGTGACCTTGGTTGGTTTGGTAAAGGACAAATGGTAAAACCGTTTGAAGATGCAGCTTTTAAAGCAAAAAAAGGCTCCATAATTGGACCAATTGAGTCACGTTTTGGAAGCCATATTATTAACGTCAGAGATAAAAGAATAGAAAAAGGCAAAGATCAAATATTGGCCTCGCACATATTACTAAAGGTCGAAGCAAGTCCAACTACACTGTCTGATCTAAGAAGAGTTGCCACTCTCTTTAGTTATGATGCGCAAGATTCTGGATTTACTACTGTTGCAAACAGCAATGACCTAGCCATTATATCACAAGAGAATGTCGAGAAATCCTCTTCCCGTATTAGAACTATCGGTTCAATGCGAAGTGGCGTGAGATATGCTTTTAATAATAAAGTTGGGTCCGTTTCAGATGTTC
>CALKMQ010000137.1 GCA_938092125.1 uncultured bacterium | reverse complement strand
TCCCATTTTAATGCTAGGCTTTAAAGTTGGAAACTGATATGATGATTTTTGCTTTTCTTTATTAGACTCAGGACCCTCTAAATCATACAAATCCCATGCTCTTACATGGTATTCATAAAATTTTCCGGGGGCGACATTATCAATATAATTAGTTTCTTTAATTTTCTCAGCTACAGGTTTATTATTTTTGTAAACAGTATAAGATTCTGCGTGCGGAAGTGCTTTCCACCTCACCAAGACTCTTTGAACTCCTCGTTTTGCAGCAAGTAAAGGCCTAAGCCCATCTGTAGATAAATTTATTTTTGGACTCTCATCTTTATCCTTAATAGTAATATTTATTCCACCGTTACCAGCATATTCGCCATTATTACCATGTCCGTTGCCAAATACTTTAATTCTGTAATTACCAGAGATTATACGGTTCTCTAAAGTAAATTTTCCATTTGAGCCAGCAGTATACTCTTCCCATAAAACATTATTATTATTATAAAGAAAAACCTTTGCCTCTTCTATCTTAGGTTGTCCTTTTTCATTAATAAGCTGACCATTTATTTTAAAAATTTTTGGCGTTTTCTTTTTAACAGGCTCTGATAATGGACCCTCTAGCCCATCATCAGAAAGGGAAGAAATCTCATAAGTATACTCTTTACCAAAGTCTAAATCCTTATCGTGATAATTAGTATTTTTAGAATTTGTTAGAGATTTTCCGTCTCTGTAAATGTTATATGAAGCAGGACCATCAACTGGGTCCCATTTGATTTTAAGAGAATTCATTTCATCTGAATATTTTTCTCCAAGAATTAGACTAATTTTTTCAGGAGGAGGAAATTGTGCTTTATCACAAGCAGGAACAGACTGAGGTCCCTCTGTCCCAAATTTATCAACAGCAGAAACTGTAAAACAATTTTCTGTTCCAGGATCAGTTTTAGCAGTGTATTTAATTATTTTGACAGAATCAATAAGTGTCCCATTTTGATATATTTTATACTTTACGGCAAGATCATGCTTTGTCCATTCAAGGTCGACAATACTTTCACCAGCTTCTGCTTTAATTTTTTTAATTTTTTCTACTTCTTTGTGTGTAGAAATCGACTTTGAACTAGATTTTGGCCCTTCTTCTTTGTGGTGATCAACGGAAACTATGGTGTAAGCATAATCTTCATCATATTTTAATTTGTAATCAGAGTATTCTAACTCTGTTGTTGTATTTATAAGATCATCATCTCTATAAATATTATAACTATTTGCATTTTCTACTCCATCCCAAGAAAGAGATATAGTATTTTTTTTAGCTAACGCTTTAATATTTGCTGGAGATTTTAGGAGAGCTTTTCCATGCTCTGTTAATGACCTAGTGCCTTTCTCACCATTATTATCTACTGCTGTAATGTTATATGCATAAGATTTTCCACCAATTACTTTATCTTTGTAGGACGGTTTTGAGGTTTTTGAAAGCTCTGTATTATCTCTAAATATAATGTACTCACCAGAATTATTAATTGGCTCCCATTTTAAAATGACATTACCAACTTCTGATTCAACAGTTAATTGAGGCTGTTTGTCATCTTGGCCCGCAGTTACTTCAAGTTTTGTTACAGATTTAGACCTGAGATCAATTTCTTTAGTAGCAGAGTTTCCTCCTGCTCCATAGATATTTAGAGTATATTTATCCGGTGTAATTTTTCTGAACTTAAATTTACCATTCCCTTTTGTTCTTTCTGTTTTTACTAATTGATATTTTGAAGAATATAATGTTAGCCGCGCATTTGAAATCTTTTTACCACTTTCATCTTTGATAGTACCAGATATCTCAAAAGTCTGTCCCGAAATAATAGAGATCACTGTAAAAAAGGATAATAAAATTTTGCTTATAATATGTTTTAAACGCATTTATATGTTTATATCAATTTGATATTACCAATTACTACTTTAAGTATTTTCATTCTAAACAGAAGATATATCCTCGGTTTATGGACTCCGCTAATTTAACTAATTACAACAAATAATAGGTTGCTAGGCAAGTTAAATACCTAATTTATTAATTACAAGGTTTTAGAGGACTATTAATTCAATTTTCGTCTATTAAATTTATTGGGTCTAATGAAGCATATTTTTGCCAAAAGAGTACAGACTTAGCCCATTCCTCAGTAGAGTATAGAGCTTTAGTACCACCAACCAAATTAAGTTGATTTCTCATCATCGTTACTGGAGCAATTGGCATTGTATTCTCACCCTCAGGAATCGCATTTATACTTACTAATTCCCAATCAGCATCTGTAGTATTTTCATCATTCTCTACTAGAACATCATGGCTATATAAAATAAGATTTACTGAACCCGCCTTAACAGGAATACCATTTATGGCTCGAATTTGAATGTAAGGCAGTTCATTTTCCCTCCTTTTGACAAACTTTGAAACGAGTTTAATATTTTTGGTAATCTTTACATATGGACAGTATACTTTTTGAACATATTTTTTGTCAATCGCAACAATACGAACTCCTTTTCGATAACCAATTAAAAATTCATTTTTTATCATTTTATCTTTCGCATGATTAGCAAAAAACTCAAAGGAGAGATCATTAGAAAAGGTTTTACCAGAAAATTCAGTCTGCCTTTTTACGAAATCATTTACGGCTACTTTCATATATAGAATTTATAAATAGTAATAATCTTGCAGAATATTTAAAAAAACAAATAATTTGATACTATAATGATTAATCAAATTTTATACCAATCGAATGATCCGTGGAAATTATTTGTTTTATTTCTTTTTTTAATAACTTTTTTAATCTTTATCAGTGAACTCGGTTACAAAAGAAAAATATTATCAGCATCTTCAAACCGAATCATAATACATCTTTTCACCGGGTTGGCAGTTTCAGCAAGTCCTTTTCTTTTTTCAAATAATATTCAACCCATAATATTAGCTTTTTTATTCTTATTGATAAATTTAATTAGCTACAATAATAATAAATTGAAAAGTTTTCATGATATTGGAAGAGAATCACTAGGCACAATTTATTTTCCGCTTTCTTTCATAATAATATCTGGACCATTTTGGGATTATTCGTATCAAATAGCTGCCTCCTATATTATTTTAGCGGTTGCTGACCCTTTAGCATCATTCGTTGGCAATAGAAAAAAGGAAACGCATAAATACAAGATTGCTGGAGATATAAAGTCAATTGAAGGTTCTGTTATTATGTTTACAGCTACTCTGGTTTTAATAACATTATTTTCTGACTTTATTTTTATCGATTTCGATATTTTAAATACAATAATTGCCATAATTATTTGTTCAATTGCCATTACTCTTGCCGAATCAATAAGTTCTAAGGGCTCTGATAACCTTACAATCCCCATCACAGCATTTCTTTTTATAGAATTATTTAATCATATAAACTCAGACTTTTTAATTAAATTTTTATTCATAATTATCATAATTTTTATTTTTCTTTATTATTTCTTTAGAAAAAAGCACTTGTCTTTAAGCGGATTCATAAGCGCAAGTTTCATGGGTACACTTATTATAGGTTTTGGTGGCTTAGGTCATTTAATACCAATCAGTATATTTTTTATATCCTCAACAATCCTTTCAAAGTTTAATAGTCATAAAGCGATTAAGCTTGAAAGTAATCGTAATGCTGCTCAGGTTTTTGCGAATGGGGGTTTGGCTCTGCTATTATGCATTGTTAACCATTTTTTTCCAAACAACTTTTTATATTATGCATTCATTGCTGCAATCGCAGCCGCAAATTCTGATACTTGGGCTACTGAAATTGGAAAGTTCTCCAAAAAAAACCCGATTGATATAATATCGGGTAAAAAATTAGAGGAAGGAGAATCAGGCGGTGTAACTTTCATTGGGATA